>CAZLND010000094.1:2525-9162 GCA_964560635.1 uncultured bacterium
TTTTGGTCTTCTTCTTTTTTCTGTTGCTGTTTCTTTTGACGTTTCTTTTTGTCTTTTTTGGACTCGGACTCGATCTTTTTCTGTGTCATTTCCAGGTTGTGCTGAGCGTCCATGTCCTTAGGGTCCAATTGAAGGGCTTTTTGATAAGCCTGGACCGCGTCCTCATAGCGTTCTTGCTGATATAAGGAATTGCCCAAGTTGTACCAGCCCTGTTCCAATTTTGGGTTCATTTGAAGGGCTTGGTTATAGGCCTTTTCCGCTTCCGGGTATTTACCCAACTGATAGAGGGAATTTCCCCAACCATAGGCGTCCGGTATGTCCTCGGGGGACTTTTGCGCTTTCTCGCCGAAATATTTCTCGGCCTTTTCGTAATCCTTGTTCTCATAGGCCCGGTGGCCTTGCGAAAGGTCGAAAGCCAGGGCGGGCAAGGTCATCCCCATCCAAAGAATCACCGCTACCGGGACGGCCCGGCGCAAGGAGATACTACAAAAAAGGTTTGTATTAACTTTTATACTTTTTAACTTTTCCACTTTTTCACCTTTATCTCTTTGCGTCACATCAAACTTGATAGCAAAAGAACAGCCGCCGCTCCCAAGCTCAAGGAAGGGGCCAGCTCCTTACGGCGTGTGCCGCCCTTCCCCTTCATCTCCGACTGTTCCAGCTTGCTCAGGGCGCTTTGGATGGAAGCCAGTTCCTCATTCGTATCCCCGTGGATAAAAGCCCCCCCCGTCATATCCGCCATCTTCTGGAGGGTTCCCTCGTCCAAATGGCTCACATGAACGCCACCCGAGGGGTCTTTTTTATAAACGGGCTCGCCCCAAAAAGAAACCCCTCCCGGGATGGGCCTTCCCTGCCGGGTTCCCAAACCCACGGCCAAGATGGGGATCTTTTGCTCCTGGGCCGCCAAGCAGGCTTGAGTGACGTTGGAGGCGCCATCGGTCGTTTCCCCGTCCGTCAGGAGAAGGATAGCCTTTCCCCGTTTGGTTTGTTCGTCCTTGGAAAAGGAAGCGAGGGCGGTTTGGATGCCTTGTCCGATATCGGTTCCGCCTTTTTGGATGACGTCCACATCATCCTTTTCCAAAACGAGGGAGACGGCCTGCAGGTCGAAGGTCAAGGGAACCTGCACCATGGCCTCCCCGGCGAAGACGACCACCCCTACCCGGTTCCCCTCGCCGGATCCGAGCCAAGTCAGCACCGCCTTCTTGGCCGCGTCCAACCGATTGGGGATGATATCCTGGGTCAGCATGCTTTTGGAAAGGTCCAGGACCACCATCACTTCCGAACCTCGAAGGTTCAGATCCTCGGGCACGGGCTTCCCTTGAAGACGGGCCGCCCCCAAGAACAGCAGGAAAAAGCCCGACAAAAGCAGGCACCCTTTCAAGAGCCGCCTGGCCCAAACCCATTGGGAAGCCATGAGGAATCGGTGGGCACCCAGCCATTCCAAGTCCCTTTTGTCCCTCCAAAAGGTAAAAAAGACCAGGACCGTCCAGCCTAAAAAGACCAGGGCCAAGGGCCACAACCAATTCTCGTTCGCGATGTGCAGATCCAATTCTTTATCCTCTCAAGGAAGCGTCCGAAGGACGGTGGTTTCCAGGATGATATCCAACGCCAGTAGGATGAAGGCCGCCAACAAAAAATAAGCGGATAGTTCGTTGTACTCCCAATGGCTGGTGACGGTGACGTTCTTTTTCTCGAGCCGGGCGATGTCGTCCAACACGGACTGGAAGGTCTTGTTGTCCGTGGCCGCGTAGGCTTTGCCTCCCGTGATACGGGCGACCTCCCGAAGCAAGCCCATGTCCACCGGGTCGCTCATGGCCAATTGCCCGGTCCGCGGGTCGACAAAAGGCCCGATATGCCCATCCGAATATTCGGCCAAAGCGGGAACCCTTTCTTTCGCGCCCATCCCCACCGCGTAGATCTTGATCCCTCGGCTGATGGCAATGCGGGCCGCTGTCAAAGGATCGACCGCCCCCGCGTTGTTGCTTCCATCGGTCAAGAGGATGATGGCCTGGCTGTCGGCCGGGACCTCTTCCTGCGACTTGTCCTCTTTCAATAACTTGGAAAGGAAGGAGGGCCCGAGGTTCTCCTTTTTCTCGCCGTCCTTGCCCGATCCCGCTTGAAGGCGGCTCAAACAAGCCACCAACCCATCCCCGATGGCGGTCCCGTCCAATTTGATGGAATGGGGTGCCGGTTCCACATTCGCCAAGAGCTGTTTAACGATGCCCAGGTCCGTGGTCAGGGGGCATTGGGTGAAACTGATGCGGGCAAAGATGGTCAACCCCACCCGCACATCCTGGACCTTATCCAGGAATTGGGCCAAGAGCTGTTTGGCTACCGTAATGCGGTTGGGCTTCAGGTCATTGGTCACCATGGAACCCGACACGTCCAAGGCCACGAACAAATCGGTGAGGGGTCTTTTTTCCTCGATCCTCTTCTTGCCCTCTTGTGGCCGGGCGGCCGCGATAAGGCAAAGAACCAAGACCAGGAGTCGGAGAAAAGCGGGTATCCATTGGGCGGAAAAGATCGTCGAGGAATAGGAGACCAGTTTGGGATTTCCCAGGTTGAGGGTGGCATGCTTGGCCCGGGAAATGAAAAAAGCCGCCAGGAAAGCCGCCGGCAGGAAATACAACAGATAAAGCCAAAAAGGGTCGGCGAAACGGAAACCTTCGGGAAGGGTCATCGTCGTCCCATCCTTTCGATGCGTTTCTTGAAGAACCGCATCAAAGGCGTCACCACATTGTCACCCGCTTGCAAGTCGAGCCGGTCCGCGCCCTTGGCGGTGAGCGCCCGTAACTGGGACTCCCTGAACTCATGAGCCTTCTTCAAAATTTGGCCCGACCCCGGTGTAAGGTAACCCACCCGCCCCGTTTCGGGGTCACGGACGGCTACGCGCGCGGGTAGTTTGAGGTCTTTTTCCAGTGGGTCCTGCACCACCACCGTCACCAAGTCGTTCCGCCGGGCAAGGACGGACGCCGATTCCATGGGCAGGGCCTGCGTGAAGTCGGAGACCAAGAAAAGGATGCTCCGGCGTTTGAGGACTTTGGTCAGCATTTGGAAAGCCGGTTTGTAATCGGTCTTGCGTCCGACGGGTTTGAAATTGATGAGCTCGGTCAGGACCCGCATGATGGCGGATTTCCCGCGTTTGGGCGGAAGGTAATATTCGACCCGGTCGGTGAAAAGGAAAAGTCCTACCCGGTCCTGATGTTGGAGGGCGGCGAAGGCCAAGACCGCGCAAAGCCGAAGGGCCGTCTCGCGTTTGCTCATGGGCCCCTTGCCGTGCCAGAGGGAAGCCGAAAGGTCCACCGCGAGAACGATCTGAAGTTCCCGTTCCTCCACGAAGGTCTTGATAAAGGGAGCGTTCAAGCGGGCAGTGACGTTCCAATCAATGGTCCGGACATCGTCCTCGGGTGTGTATTCGCGGACCTGGTGGAACTCCAAACCCCGTCCACGGAAGGTGCTCTTGTAAAAACCTTTTAGGAGGGTATCGACCGGTCCCCGGGTAACGATCTCCAGACGGCGGACTTCGTTGATAACGGATAAAGGGTCGGATGGGTTCATGCCAATTTCCAAATAAAAGTTACAATGAGATTGGTATTGTCCCACAGATCATTGATTTTTTTCAGAAGCCAGATGTGGGACATGGTTATTAGACGATTCTCGTTCAGGTGTTAGGTTGGCCTTAGTTTCTGTATCTTGGCCTTCGCTGAAAGCTGACAGCTGCTTTTATTTGCGGCGCTTGGGGGCTGGAGAGGCCTGGGTAAAGCGGGGGAGAAAATGATGAAAAACCATGAAAAGGGCGGAGATCCCCAGGACGATGAGGAAATTGATCTTCAAGGCCTTGAGCGAATCCAACCCGTAATAATTCTCGATGGAGTTATAGACCAGCCAAAACCCCCAGGTCACCGGACCCAAAAAGGCGAAAAGTACGGCGTTGGCCCAAACCGCTTTTTTCCCGTTCTTAGGAACCTTTCCCCCTTGATAGAACCCGTAGGACAGGCTCGCCAGGGTGATCAGCACACACAGGACCATGACGATCTGACCCGCTTGTTCTTCCGTGATAAGTTCCTTCATCTATCCCCCTACACTTAGCTTAGCTGAAGAAACCCGGGACCGCCCAAAGCAGTACCGAGACGAACATCAAGATGGTCCCACCCAACATCGCAAGCGCCCACAGGGTGTCCTCGGGCTTGGGTGTGGAATCAGACTTCCAAAGACCAACATTGAAAAGGACGTAACCCGTTATGATCCCGACGATCCATCCTGGAGCCATTGAAGACCTCTCTCTTGATTAATTACCTGAAGGACAGGGATCTGGACTGCCACAAGCGCCACATCCTTGCTCTGAGGAAACCTGCGGTGAGCTTGTCGAACCCGTCGAAGGGCTGGAACCCTCAGCTGGCTTGCCCGGCGTAGCCTTGGCGGAGCCGGGTTGGGTTTTATAGTCGTTCTGGTAAAAGCCCGAACCCTTTAGGACGAACCCCACATTGGCCGAGATCTGCCGTTCGGCCTTGGACCCGCAAGTCGGGCAGGCGGACAAGGCGTTGTCCTTAATGGACTGCCATATCTCAAAGGGTCCGCATTTTTCGCATTGGTATTCGTACGTGGGCATCTCGACCTCATCTGTTCGGATTCGCTTGTAAATGATAGGGTTTAGGCCAAGGTGTGTCAACGCCCGCCCCTCTCCCCAAAAACAAAAAAGCCCCCTCCCCAGTTACGGGAGGGGGCTGAAATCCTGACTAAAAAGTAGGCCTAGCGGAAAATTCCATGGATCGGCTCCGCCGTTGCCGCGTTGTTGCTAGGGTTTAAGTTGAACAAGTCCTCGATGGTACGAAGAACGTTGTAATGACTGATAGTTTGGTTGTATTTCCCCGGAATGACCCCGGCCCCGGTGATGACCGTGGCGATATGATTGGCCACGGTGAAATCATCCTCATCCCAGGTCGTGATCATGATGCTGTTGTGCCTCTTGGCCCATTCGTTATAAGCCGACATATTCTGTTGGAGCCATTGGTCGCAAAGGACATCCGTCCCGTCATGTTCATCATGCCACTGGTCAGGCACCACAAAGGAGACCGTCGGCAGGTTGTCGAAATCACCTTGGGGAAACTCGGCAAAAGTCTTGTTCCCAGAGGGAGGCAGAGCCCCGGCGATCTGGAAGAACACGTAAGGATTATGCTTTTCCCGATAACCCGCGGCAGCGTCCCCCGTGGCCGCTAGGAGGGCCGGTGGGGTGAAGGTACAGCTGGTGTCCCCCTCAGCCGGAAGGTCTTCCGAGTAAATGGCGAAGGTCTTATGATGTTTCCTCAACTCTTCAGCCAGATTTGAGGAATTGGCCGGCACCGTATTACTGCAACTGTCATCCTGGATGCCGTAGAAGGAACCGTCGAACAAGGCCAAATAATTGGGTTCGCTGGGATGGGTGGCGCCATGGGAATCAGTCATCAAAGCCCCATGGGCGACAAGGGTATTGTTGAAATAGGGCATATTGGCATCGCCAACAACCTCATCAAAACTATGGTTTTCTTCGATTACGACCACCACATGCTTGAAGGATACTCGTTCACGATCTTCACCGCCGTCCCTTTTTTCCCCGCTGACGAACGATGACTGGGCGTTCATCGCCGAAACATTCGACGCGCTTTGGGTCGGAACGGAAGTTGAGTTGCAACCACCCAAGATCAAAGCCAAGGCGCCTGCAAGCGCCATTAGATTTTTCTTCATATATTCAATGCCTCCTCACAGAAATTGAACTGCGGGAGGATTATGGGTTCACGAAAAAGCACCCGTGTAAAAGCGGAGTGAGTTGTCCGTAAAGTTTCTCGCTTCGTTTACCTTTTTATTTTTCCCACTCGGGTTGAAACGCTTTAAAGAACATTTCAAACGATTTTTTTACGACGACGTCCCACGTTCGTTCGCCGGATTTTCGCCTCGAAATAAAAAAGCCCTCGGCGGTTCCCCGCCGAGGGCTTTTGTTTTCTGATTTTGCTGATAGCTGAAAGCTACCCGCTACCAGCTGTCTCTTAGTAGTCCATCCCTCCGCCCATGCCGCCCATCCCGCCCATTCCAGGAGCGCCCATCGGGGCCTTTTCCTTTTCCGGAAGGTCGGTGATAAGCGTCTCGGTCGTCAGGGCCAAGCCGGCCACCGAGGCCGCGTTCTGCAAGGCGCTGCGAACGACCTTGGCGGGGTCGATGACGCCAGCCGCCACCAGGTCCTCATAGACACTGGTCTCGGCGTTGTAACCGTTATTTTGTTTCTCGCCCAGGACCTTGGCCACGACCACCGAACCTTCTCCGCCGGCGTTGAAAACGATCTGGCGCAAAGGCTCTTCTAGGGAACGGCGCACGATATTGGCGCCGACCTGTTCGTCATGTTCCAACTTCAAGGCCTCGACCGCCTTCAAGGTGCGGAGCAGGGCCACGCCGCCGCCGGGGACGATCCCCTCTTCAACGGCCGCGCGGGTCGCGTGCAAGGCGTCCTCGACACGGGCCTTCTTTTCTTTCATTTCAACTTCGGTGGCCGCGCCGACATTGATGACCGCCACGCCGCCGACCAGCTTGGCCAGACGCTCTTGGAGCTTCTCACGGTCGTAATCGCTGGTGGTTTCCTTGATCTGCTTGCGGATGGTCTCGCAACGTG
>CAZLND010000095.1:0-9067 GCA_964560635.1 uncultured bacterium
GTCGCTGACCGTGGTCCCGTCCTCGACGGTCAGGTCGCCCGTGCCCAGGGCATTGTTGTTGCCCAAGTTCAAGGTACCGCCTTGTAAGTCCGTGCCGCCGCTGTAGGTGTCATCACCCGAAAGGGTCTGGATGCCGGTGCCCGTCTTATCCAGGCTTCCAGGTCCCGAGATCACACCTGAAAAGCTAGTGCTGGTGTCGTTGCCGCCCGTGGTCAAGGAACCGCTTTGGATATCAACCGTTCCCGAACCCGCCAGGCCGCCCAAGGTATCGTTGCTTCCCGGGTTGACGTCCAGATTGCCGCCGGACCCCAGGTTCAGCGTGGTATTGGACAGGGATCCCGCTTGGTCCAAGAAAGTCCCGCCATTGAGGAAGAACCCGCCCGTGCCCAAGGCATTGGCGTTGGTGGCGACCACTTCGCCACCGGAGATGGTGGTACCGCCGCTATAGCTGTTGTCACCCGAGAGGGTCAAGGCGCCCGAGCTAACCTTCGTGAGGGAGCCCGTGCCGCTCAAGATGCCCGAAAGGGTCAGGTTGTAATTGTTGGTATCGATCGTGTCATTGCCGGTGAGGGTCGTGTCGTTGCCGATGACCAGGCCATCCGATTGGGCTTGGATGGTCGTTCCGTCGGCCATGGAGAGACTTCCCGTGCCCAAGGCGCCGTTGCTGCCCAGCCCCAGGGTTCCGCCATTGAGGTTCGTCCCGCCGCTATAGGTATCGTCGCCCAAAAGCACCAGGGTGCCCGTGTCGGTCTTTATCAAGGCTCCCGCACCGCTGATGATGCCGTTCAAGCTGGTCGTTTGGCCGGGGGCCACGTCCACCGTGCCGCCGCCCGCGTTCAAGGTAATGGTTCGGGAAGAAGTGATGCTGGTGGTCGTCTGCAGGGTCCCACCGTTGAAGGTGAGATTCCCGCTGAAGTTACCCAGGTTCGCGTCATCACTGATGCTCAAGGTCCCGCCGTTGATCGACGTCCAGCCCGAATAGCTATTGGTTCCCGAAAGGACAAGGGTGCCCGTGTCGGTCTTGGTCAAGGCGCCCGCGCCGCTCACGACCCCGCTCAAAGTGAGGGTATTGGCGGCAGTCACGTCCACCGTGCCACCAGACGCTCCCAGGTTGACGGTCCTGCCCGAGGTGAAACTGCCGGTGGTCTCCAGGACGCCCCCATTGAAGGTGACCCCGCCGGAGGTATTGCCCAGGTTGGCGTTCGAGGAAACGAGGAGGGATCCTCCGTTGATGTTGGTCCCGCCGCTATAGGTGTTGGTGCCCGAAAGGATCAGTGTGCCCGTGTCGGTCTTGGTCAAGGCGCCTACGCCGCTCACGACCCCGCTCAAAGTAAGGGTATTGGCGGCGGTCACGTCGAACGTACCGCCGAGGTTCGCCAGGCCCACATTGCGGGTGGAAGTGAAGGTGGAGGTGGTCTCCAGGGTGCCGTTGTTGATGCTGATCCCGCCGGAGGCGTTGCCTAAATTGGCGTTCGAGGAGACGATCAGCGTCCCCCCCAAGATGGAGGTTCCTCCGTTATAGGTATTCGTGCCGGTGAGGGTCAGCGATCCCACGGTGCCCGCGCTATCGGAGACGAGGAAATTACCCGCGCCGCTCACGATACCCGACAGGGTGGAATTCTTGCCATTGACGTCATAACCGGTGTTACCGGCCGCGTTGATGTTGTTACCGACTGACAGGCCGTCCAAGCCCGCCCTCATGCTGCCGGAGGTCATCGTCAAAGCGCCCGAACCCAGGGCGCTATTGTTGCCCAGTGTCAGGATCGACGAGGAACCCGCTTGGAAGTTGGTCCCTCCCGTGTAGGTGTTGGTGCCCGTCAGGGTCAGATTTCCCAGGATATCGGTGAAGGAAGTACCGCTGATGACACCCGAGAGGGTCGTGGAGCCGGAGGGGGATGAAAATTGGAAACTGTCGCTGAAGAAACCCGCCAATTGGATGTCGTTCGCGATGGAGAGGTTGTTGGTGGTCGAAAAGAGGCTGCCACCCGAATTGGTGAAGAACAGTTTTCCCGTGCCCAGGGCATGGTTGTTATCCAGCCGCAACGAACCGCTGAGAAAGGTCGTGCCGCCGCTGTAGGTGTTGTTCCCGGACAAGGCCAGGAACCCGGACCCGCCGATCACGCTCAAGGAACCGGTGCCGCTCAGGATCCCGGTCAGGGGGTTGGTGGTCGACCCGGAGAAACCGGCGTGGATCGTGTCGCTCCCGTTCAAGACCATGTTGTTGGTGATGTTGGAGCTTCCCGTGCCGGAAAGGGCCAGGGTGGTGCCGTTGCTCATGGAAATCAGGCCGCTTCCCAGGGCGCCCGCGTTGCCCAGGATCAACTGGCCCGAGTTCAAGGTCGTCCCGCCGCTATAGCTATTGGTGTTCCCCAGGAAAAGATTCCCTCCCCCGGTGATATTGGCGGTCAAGGAACCGGCGGCGGTGATGTTCCCGTTGAGTTGGGTAGTTCCGGTAACGGTGCTATTGATGGTGTCATTGCCGTTCAAATTGAAGCTATTGCCGAGGGTCAAGGAACCGAATGAACCGCCCGACGAGATGAGGATGGCGCCCGAACTCATGGTCACCGTTCCCGATCCCAAGGCCGAACTGGTGGTCACGGCTAAAGAACCTGAGGTCAAACCGGTCCCGCCGCTGTAAGTGTTCGCGGCCGTCAGGGTCACGGCTCCACCCCCGCTCTTGATCAAGCTCCCGGTGCCGCTGAGGATGCCCGAAAGGGTGGAATTGTTCAAATTGGAATTGTAGGTAACACTGCCGCTCAGGGCGATATTGTTCGCCAGCACCAGGTTGCTCAAACTCGCCAGCAAGTTGGTGCCGGCTGAGGCCGTCAAAGTTCCCGATCCCAAGGCACTGTTGTTCCCCAGCCCCAGGGTCCCGCTGGTGAGGGCCGTCCCCCCGCTATAGGTGTTCGTTCCCGTCAAGGTCAGTGTATTGCCACCACCCACGGCGAGCGACCCGGCGCCGGAAATGATCCCGCCATAGGTCATATTCGAGGTCGGCGAAAGACCGAGCGTACTGCCCGCGCCGATCACCGTATTACCCGTATAGGTGTTGAGGCCGGTCAAGGTCAGCGTGTGGACGCCGCCCACGCTCAAGTTTCCCGCCCCGGAAATGATCCCGCCATAGGTCAGGTTCGCAGTCGGCGAAAAGTTGAGCGTACCCGCGATGATCGCCGTGTCGCCCGTATGCAGTCCGGAGCCGGTCAAGTTCAAGGTGCCCACACCCGCCTTGGTCAGCGAACCCGACCCGGTCAAACCACCGCTCAAGGTGTCCGTATTGGCGCCCGTATTCACCGTCGCGCTCCCCCCTGTCAATAGGATCGCCTGGGTCAGGGTCATGTTCGCGCCGAACGACAAGGTCCCACCGTTGAGGTACAAGTTCGAACTGGAGCCCAAGTTGGAGGCGCTCGAGATGCCGAGGGTCCCGGCTTGGAGGGTCGTGTCCCCCTGGTAGGTGTTCGTCCCGCTCAAGGTCAGGCTGCCCGTGTCGGTCTTGGTGAAGCCGCCCAGCCCGCTGATGATCCCGCTCAAGGTGAGGGTGGTGCCGGACGCTTGGTCGAAGGTCCCGTCACCGGCGGTCAAGCCGATGGCCCGGGCGGAGGTCATGGTGGCGGTGGTCTGCAGGGTGCCGGTATTAAAGGTGACATCGCCGGTCACATTGCCCAGTTCACCGTCATTGTCGATGATCAAAGCCCCGCCGTTGAGGAAAGTCCCTCCGCTATAGGTATTGGCGCCCGAGAGGGTCAAGGCCCTGGTATTTATCTTGGTCAAGGAACCCGTACCGCTGATGATCCCGCTCAGGGAAGCCAGTGAACCACCCGCCACATCCACCGTGCCGCTGGAGGAACCCAGCGTGATGTTGCGGGCAGAAAGAATGGTCCCATTGATCTGCAGGATCCCGCCGTTGAGGATCACGTTCCCACTGGCGGCACCTAGATCAGCGTTATTGGAAATCCTTAACGTGCCCCCGTTGATAGTCGTGTCACCGGAATAGTTGTTCGAAGTGTTCGTGAGCTCAAGCAGGCCCGTGTCGGTCTTGGTCAAGCCCCCTACTCCACTGATGATCCCGCTCAAGGTGGTGGTTTGGCCTGAAGCCACGTCGAAGGTTCCACTACCCGCCAGGTTGAGGGTCTGGTTCAAGGTCATCGTCCCTGTCGTCATCAAGGTCCCGGCATTGAAGGTGAGAGAGCCGGTACCGAACTGGCTGGCATCAGCGGCACTGACGGTCCCGTTGGTGCCGTTCCCAATGAGGGTCCCCCCCGAGTAGGTGTTATTGTCCGAAGCGTTCGCCAGCGTCAGCGTCCCCGCGCCAAAGACGTTCAACGCTCCCGATCCAGTGATCCTTCCCGTATAGGAAGAAGTGCCCGAGCTGGCGTTAACCGTCAAGTTCCCGGCCAAAGCAGTGTTGGCACTGACGGTAGCGGATGTCAGGGACAGATTGACGCCGTTCAAGATAAGGCTCCCGGCCAAGGTTGAACCGGAGCCCATGAAGACATTGCCGCCTTGAAGGCTCAGGTTCGAAAGGTTCAAAGTACCGCCGCCGGAAAAATCGAAGACAGTAAGACCGGTGCCGATCAGCGTCAGGTTAGGGGAGGTGAGGGGCGGGTTGATCGTCAGGGAAAAGCCCGCGTTCTTGACCACCGCGGGATAGTTCGTCGTCAAGGTGATATTTTGAGGGGTATTGAACAGTGCGCTGAAAGTGAGGGAGTCGTTGAGATTGGCCCGGGCCCCGGTCACCAACCCCAATGCCCCTCCGAAGGAATTAGCGCTCAAATCGCCGTTGGTATTGGTGACGTTGAACTGGGCGAAGCTGATGGAAGGAAGAGCGACCAAGAGCAGGAAGGAAAATGTTTTACGAAAAACGGTCAAAGCGGTCCTGCCGAAAAAATTCAAGAGAGGCTCCTCAGGGGGAATGGGGGGGGTCGAAAGGAATGGGTAATTCTACCTAAAGATACGAGACATTGTTGTTAATTAACGGGTGGCTTTCAGGAGTAATCGGGATGATAAAAATGAGTATTCCCTGCTTTTTACTTTAGTCGCTAAACCCTCCCCCGGTCCCTCAAACAAAAAAAGGCCGTCCGATAAGGACGACCTTTTTAAAAGACGTTCGCTTTGAAAACAGACCGGCACGAGGCCTACTTGGACAATTGAATGACCCCGCAAGCGACCCTGGCCCCCGCGTTACCGGTGGGTTGGGTTTTTTCATCATCCATGCTCGCGTGAACGATGATGGCCCGGTCCACGATGGTGTTCGCGCCGGACAGCTGGAGGACCTTATCCTTGTGTTTGAACTTCGCGTGACCGCTTTGATCGGCGGTGATATTGCCCAGATCCCCCATGTGGCTCTTGGAGCTGAAGGGACGACCGTGTTTCTGGGCCGTGGGGTTGAAATGCCCCCCCGCGGAAGTCGCGTCGGGAGCGGAGCAATCGCCCTTGTCATGGATATGGAACCCATGCTTTCCCGGCGTCAATCCCGTCACATCTCCCTCGATCAGAACGTAACCTTTGGATTGGGTGAACTTCACCCAACCTTTCACTTGACTGCCCGACGCCGGCGACAAAGTGCACATGGCCGTTAAAGAACCCGCCGCGGCCTCCGGCTTGGTGGACGCCTGATCCGCCGCGGCAAACCCGGCGGAGAAAATCAAAAACATGGACAAAAATAATTTTTTCATTTTTTCCCTGACCTCCTTGTTGATTAATAAAAAAGCCAAGCTCCCCCAATGGTTCCTGTGGCTGGACCGCCGGAAAACTTGTGATGGATTATGAGCCCTCGGTCGGTCAAAGAGCCAGGGGTGGCCTTAAAAAGGCTGGCCCTTTCGCAAGCTTCCCCCATAAAAAAAGCGGTAGGGGTTTCCCCACTCCCGCTTTTTTCACCCGAAAGGATCATTCGGCTTGGCGTCGGACTTCCTCAAATGGAACATTGACTGGGCGGCAAAGAAATGCGTCAAAAGGGTCAACTAGGAAGAAAAGGGGCCGGGCCAGCACGACCCCCGCTCAAAAGAAAAGTGGGAAATGGGCCCATTTATCCGGCCATTACTCGTTTGCCCTTTTTTCGTCCTATCAATTCGAGAGATTCCCCCTCGCGGGTCCGGATCAATTTAAACCGGCCCATTGAAGTTGTTCCGGATCAAGAAGTATAAAATGCCTTGAACGCTTTCCATGCCCCCGAACCTTGGCCCGGTGAAAGTTCCCCCGGGGCTCGACCCAAGCATTCAACTTCCTTTGGTTCCGATCGACCCGGCCCCAAACTTCACCGAACAAAGCAAGGCGGTAAATGAAATGATCATCGTCAAGAAGTCGGACCAGCGCCGTCATATTGAAAATAGTGAGCAGAACACTTGGTTGACCTTCGACCACGAGAACAAGGTGGATCCCCTGCGGAACGGATTCGGCTCACTCCAATTGTTCAACGAGGAGATCCTGACCCGTGGCAGGGCCCTTAAACTTCACCCGATCAAGGAGATGGTCATCGTGACCTATCTCCAGAAAGGGGTGGTGGTCTATCACGGTCCTTTTGGAGGAAGCGACGTCCTGGAACCGGGGGACTTCCACCGAATCAACGTTGGACCCGACGATCAAAAATATGAGTTCGACGCCATCTTTGCCGCGGAAACGCATCTCTTCCAAAGCGGCTTTAAACCGGACCAGGCCGGGGTGGAATCACGGGGGAAAAAAGTATTTTATTCACACGCGGACCGACACGGTATTTTAAAGCTCATCGCCTCCCCCAACGGGAGCGAAGCTTCGCTCCCCATACAAAGGGACGTCCATATGTATTCAACCTTCATCCATCCAACGCAACACATCGATCACATGTTAAAAATAGGTCGAAGCGCCTGGCTTCACGTGGTAAAAGGCCATGTCCGCGTGAACGATTTTCAACTTCAGACAGGGGATGGCGCCGGTTATTCCGGTGAAAGCTCCCTCTCTTTCGAGGCCCAAATGCCGAGTGAGATCCTTCTATTTGACCTTATCGAGCCCGTTCTAGAAGAAGGGGTCATGGAACCGCAAAAAGACGGGGCTCTTTCGCAAACTTGACCGGGCAAAAGGGGATTTAGTCAAAACCTAGCCTCATTTATACCGGCGGTATAAACTGGCCCCCATGGAATCCACAAACCCAAAACAAGACGAGCGGATCGAGCAGGCCATCGCCTTGCACCGTTCGGGAAAACTGACGGAAGCGGCTGACCGCATGCGGGAACTATTGGTCACCTTTCCGGGTCATTCCCTGCTTTTAGCGCACCTCGGAACTCTCTACCTTCAACAAGGGAAAGCTTTGGAAGGCGTCGGCCTACTCGAGGAAACCCTGCGAGTCGAGCCGTCCCAATTCATGGCCCTCTCCAGTTACTCCCTGGGTTTGGTCTCTTTGGGCAGATTCAACGAAGCCTTGAAAGCCTATGACAGCATGATCGCTCTCCAACCGGGCCAAGCCTTGATCCATAACAACCGGGGGGCCATCCTCCACGAACTCAAAAGGCCGCAGGAGGCCCTGGCCAGTTATGACCGCGCCATCGCCCTCAAACCCAGCTACGCGGAGGCCCATTTCAACCGGGCCATTGTCCTCGAGGAACTTGAGCGGCCCCAGGAGGCCCTGGAAAGTTATGATCACGCCATCACAGCCGACCCCGCCCACGCCTGGGCCCACAACAACCGGGGGAACGTCCTCCGGGAATTCCATCGCCCGGCGGAAGCGTTGGAGAGTTTCGACCGGGCCATCGCCCTCCAACCCGGCTACGCGGAGGCCCATTACAACCGGGCCAATGTCCTCAAAGAACTGGAGCGGCCCCAGGAAGCCCTGGAAAGTTTTGACCGCGCCATCGCCGCCAACCCACGATTTGTGGAGGCCTATAGCAATCGGGGGACCCTCCTCAAAGAACTCCACCGGACCCAGGAGGCCTTTGCCGATCTCGACCGAGCCATCGCCCTCGAGCCCGCCTATGCCCCGGCTTATTTCAATAAGGCACTACTGAAGATCCTTACCGGGGATTACGCGGAAGGCTGGCGGCTTTATGAGTGGCGTTGGAAATTGGCGCCGAAAGAAGCGGTCCGTTCTTTCACCCAACCGCTCTGGACCGGCGCGGAACCCCTTGCGGGCAAGACCCTTCTCATCCACGCCGAACAAGGTTTGGGGGATACCATTCAATTCTGCCGGTACGCGCCGATGGCGGAAAAGTTGGGAGCCAAGATCATCCTGGAGGTTCCCCAGCGGCTGGTGCCGGTGATGGCCACCCTGACCGGGAATATCACGGTGGTCGAGAAAGGCAAACCCCTGCCGCCCTTCGACCTGCATTGCCCGATGCTGAGCTTGCCGCTGGCCTTCAAGACCGAGCTGGGATCCGTACCGGGGAAGGTCCCTTACCTGTTCGCCGACCCTGATAAAAGTGCCCTTTGGCGGAAAAAGCTGGGGCCCAAGTCCAAGCCCAGGGTCGCGCTGGCCTGGTCGGGAAAAAAGGACAACACGAAAGACCAAAGCCGGAGCATGTCATTGGAGAATCTGCGCCCCTTGTTGGAACTACCCTTCGATTTCCATTCCCTTCAGATCGAATACGGGGAAAAGGACTTGGCCCTCTTGGCCGGCCTACCTATCAAGGATCATCAAAAAGAGCAGAAGGACTTTTCGGATACGGCGGCGCTCATTTCCGAAATGGACCTGGTGTTGTCCGTGGACACTTCTGTCGCCCACCTGGCGGGCGCCCTGGGTAAGCACTTATGGGTAATGCTGTCTTACACCCCGGACCATCGGTGGATGTGGGACAGGCCCGATAGCCCCTGGTATCCCACGGCCACCCTTTTTCGCCAGCCGGCGATGGGTGATTGGAAAACGGTGGTCTCCCAAGTCGTTCAGCGGTTACAAAAAAAATTCTTGAAATAGTCGGATCATGAACAACGATACGACCGACAAAGACCGATGTAGACCGATAAGACATCGGTTGTTATCGGCAGTCATCGGTTTTATCGTCGTTAAAATTCTTTTTCCCTTACTCTTGGTGTCAAAGGCTATCCAATAAAAAAGGGCCGGGCTTGTGGCCCGACCGTCCGATAACTCAGCCTGAGTGTCTAGGAGTTG
>CAZLND010000096.1:0-9058 GCA_964560635.1 uncultured bacterium
AAGGACCTTGCCGTCCTTGACCGCAACGGCCGCGTTGAAAAGGGGGTTGCCGCTACCCTTGTTCTCCAGGATAGTTCCCACCACCGCCAGGATGCCTTGGGCTTCTTGGGCCACTTGGTCCAGGGCTTTGCCCGCGGCCTCGAAAAAGGAAAAGCGGTCCAAAAGGTCCCGGGGGGGATAACCGGTCAGCGTCAATTCGGGGAAAAGGGCGATCTCGCAGCCGGAGGCCTTGGCTTTTTTCAGGCAGTCGGACACCTTCCGGATGTTCCCGTCAAAGTCCCCGATGGTGGTATTGATCTGGCAAATGGCGATCTTCATTTGGTCCCGTCGCTCGGCGCGTGAGCTTGTTTGGATTCGAGGGGTTAGTGTAAGGTGAACCGGGCGGTAAGTCAAAATAAGGAGTTTCGGATGATTTTCGGGGTCTTGGCCGATACCCAAGCGATGCTCACGGCAGCCGAACTCGCGGCGCTCCGGAAGGTTTTCAAGGGTGTGGACTGCATCCTGCACGCCGGGCCGGTGGGGGACCTGCGGGTCTTGGAGCAGCTCCAGAAGATCGCTCCCGCGAAAGCGGTCTGCGGCAACGCGGAGAATTCCATCGTGCGGTCCGAACTTTTCGTGAAGCAATCCTGGAAGGTCGGGCCCATGTGCATGGGGCTTATCCACGGATACGGCAAACCCCATGGTCTGAAGAAGTGGCTCCTCCACCAATTCGAGGAAGACCCGGTCCCGGTACAGATCATCGTCTATGGCCGCAACTTCGAGCCCATCGCCCGGGCACTGGGCGGCGTCTTTTTTTTCAATCCCGGGTCCTTTTCCGGGAACCTGCCGGAAGGTCAGCACAACCAAAAGGGTCCTCGCCAGGTGGGATTGCTCTTTATTCACGGCAAAAAGGTGGATGGGCAACCGGGGATCCCCGTCCTCCCTTGACGGCTTGCCCAAGAAACCCGATATAATATGGTTAGGCCGACAACAGGTCCGCCTAAACGAAAACTTCAAAGAGGTTTCAAATGGTTCAATTAACGGATTCAGCCAAGAACAAGGTCAAGGACTTCGCGACCAAGAACGCTTCCTATCAAGGGAAAGCCTTCCGCGTTTATGTCCAAGGCGGCGGATGCCACGGGTTCTCCTACGGTTTCACTTTCGACGAGAAGCGCGAGGGAGATGAGATCAATAAGAACGGGGACGTGGACGTTTTGATCGACCCTCAAAGCGCCAAATACCTGAACGGCGCGCAGATCGATTATGTGGAAGACCTCAAGGGCGCGGGATTCGTCATCGAGAATCCCAACGCCACCGGGACTTGCGGCTGCGGGAGTTCGGTCAGCTTTTAATTCGAACTTCACACCAGGCGGGGGAGAACATCCCCCGCCTTTTTCATTTTACAGGGGGCTGAATGGAGACGATGGATAAGGTTGTTTTGAATACGGATATCCTGGCGGACATGTCGGGCAAGGTGACGGAACGTTCGACCATGGAGAAACTTCCCCTCTTCAACCCGGAGCAATACCGGGGCAAGCACGTGGTCATCAAGGGCTGCGCCTCCACCTGGGCGGTGATGGCCCTTCAACACAAACTGGAAGGGGTCGCGGCCAAGCTCTCCTTCGTACTCTATGACGGCAAGGAATATCCCATCTGGTGAACGCCTGGCGGCTGATCCCATCCTCCGCTGTTCCCACTCCAGGCCAAATGGCCTATGACCAAGAATTGTTCCAAGGGTTCCAACCCGACCAACCGCCCATCCTAAGGTTCTTCTTTTTTGAGAGGCCCACGCTTACTTTGGGCCGCTTGGAAGCCCGCCGGATGGAAATCCCGAAACTTTCCTATCCTCACGAGATCCGTCCCACGGGCGGCCGCGCGGTCCTGCACGGTGACGGCGATCTCTGTTATTCCATCGTCGCCTCGGTGAAGGATCCCTTGGTGGGCGGCGGTCTTTTGGAGAGCTATCGCAAGATCAGCGGGTTATTAGCTTACGCCTTGCGGGGTTTGGACCGTCCGGTCGGACTTTCGGACGAGAAACACGCGGGGTTGGAAGCGGACCATTGTTTTTCCGCCCCTTCCTATGGGGAGCTGACCCTTCGCGGCAAGAAGGTCGCGGGTGGGGCCCAAGCGCGCGAGGGTGAACTCTTTCTTCAACAAGGTGTCATCCTTCTTTCGGTCGCCGAGGGTTGGAAAGACCTTTTTCCCGGCAACCGAGAAAGCCCGATGACGGGCCTGAACGATGACCCCTCTTTACCTCCTTTGGGACGATCGGATGTGGAGCGTGCGATAATGGAAGCCTTCCAAGAGACGGGAATCGCCTTCGAAAAGCATTTCGCTTCAGCGCGGGCATGAGAGGCCTTTCATGAAAAAATTCGACATACTGGTCATCGGCGGCGGCCCAGGCGGCTATACCTCGGCCCGTTTGCTGGCGGAGCAAGGTAAAAGCGTGGCCCTCTTTGAGAAGAAGAAACTCGGGGGTTCCTGTCTGCATGTGGGTTGTATCCCCACCAAGCTCCTGCAATCGGCGGCGGTCCGGTATCACTCCCTCGTTAAAGAAGGGAAGGCTTGGGGTATCGAGGCCGACCAGGTCCGTTTCAATTTCCAAACCATCGTGGACCGCACCCAAAAGACCCTCGCCATCCTGGAGCGTGGCATCCAGTCCCAACTCTCCTCCGCCAAAGTGGAAGTCATCCAAGGGGAAGCCCACATCGAGGGTCCGGGCCTGGTGAAATGTAACGGTGAGGAATATCAAGGACAGAACATCATCTTGGCGGTGGGTTCCCGGCCCCGTCATTTGCCGTTCTTTCCCGTGGGCGGGAACATCGTCACCAGCGACGAGCTTTTGACCCAACCCCGCCTGCCCAAGTCCCTCTTGATCGTGGGGGCCGGGGTCATCGGTCTGGAATTCGCCTGCCTCTATGCCCAATTGGGGGTCAAAGTTCGATTGGGCGATGTGGTTCCCACTATCCTCCCCAACATGGATGAAGACCTCGGACAGATGCTCCTGAACTCGGTGCGAAAGCTCGGTGTGGAAACAGAACTAGGGGTCTTGGAAGTCAAACCCAAGGACGAGGAGCTCATCCTGGTGGCGGTCGGGCGCATGCCCAACTCCGATCAGGCGGGTATCGGCAATCTCAAACTGCGGGCGCCAGGCGGAAAGATCGAGACCGACCCTTTCCTGAGGGCCTCGGTCCCGGGCGTTTTCGCTATTGGGGACCTGACCGGAAAATATCCTTACGCCCATACGGCCTATGAACACGCGCGGGTCGTGGCCAATTCCCTCAAGGCGGGAGCGAAGCTGGAACCCATGGACGACGCTAAGGTTCCCCATGTGATCTTCACCTCGCCCGAAGTGGCGGCCGTGGGTTTGACGGAAGCCGAGGCGAAAGCCCAGTTCAAGAACGCCAAAGTGAAGAAAAGCAATTTCGCGGCCAACAGCAAAGCCCGCATCCTGGGCGAGATCCAGGGCTGGAGCAAAATGATCTATGACGGCGATTCGGGAAGGATCTTAGGGGTGCATCTGACCGGCCCAGGGGCGACGGACCTCATCGGCGAGGCCTGTGTTTTGGTGACCCAAAAGATCACCGTGGATGCGTTGGAGAAGGTCGTTCATCCACACCCCACATTGAATGAAATTTTTGGAATGCATTAAGGATGTGGAGGAAGGGGGAGTGGGGTGTAACCCCCACCGGTTTGGGATGGGGTACATAGGGGGAACTGCCCCTATGAGAGCGAAGCGCCCATCCGCATCCGACCCTCAATGAGATATTTGGGGTCCATTAACAAAAGCGGTTTTATGGTGGTATTTCTAGGCTAATAAAGTCCATTTCATCTGTTAAGCGATTCACCTTTTTGCCGTTAGGTTTCTCCAGCGTTGGGCTTAGGTGGGGTTAAAATAAGCCCCTGATCTTATGAGGAGGGAACGATGAAACTTTTTTCGGTCGTCTTGATGGTCCTTTCGCTTTTCACCGTTACCGCTTCCTGGGCCGAGCCCAAGGTCATCTATAGCCAGACTGTCTCCACCGATTTCACCTTTCATTATCCCCTTCAAACCGTCCGTACTTATCACGCGGTCCAAACCAAACCCTACTATTACACGGGCCGTATCCTTTATCTGGACCAGAACGAGAACATCTCTAAATACCGTTTCCATTATTCCCACCGGGTCGGGAAGAACGAATGGGGTTACTTTTTCGCGCCGGGTACGAAGTTGACCAATGCCAAGCCCTATCCCATTTTTTCCTCACCCCGCATCTTCAGCCAACAGGTCCTGCTGAAATAATCACCTGTCGAATTGGCTCATCCCGCTTCTGTTAGGGCCGATTGCCCCCATTTAACCCAAGCACCCCCGGCTTTTAACAAATCTTTAACCCTGTCCCCCGAGAATCTATCCCAACGACTCCATACCCATGCCCCATTTCGAGGAAATACCGTTCAGGAGGACCCATGTTGAAGTTGGACCCTTTTTCCGAGAACGTCCTCTTTCAATGCGACCGATGCCGGTTCGTGGGCGAGCTCATCACCGCCATCGTGGAAGAGGAAGGAAGTTTTTTTTGTTGGAATTGCCTCAATGAGATGAATCAACAGGCCAAGGAAGAGAAACGGAAAAAATATGCGATTAGCTGAGAAGGACCCGACCGGCGAGCCCCTTTACCAATGCGATATGTGCCAGATCGCGGGGTTGAGGGATGTGACGATCATCGAAGAGAACGGCGGACATCTTTGCATGTCCTGTTGGTGTGAAAAAGAGCGGAACCGCGCCCGACGAGGAAGGGCCGTCGTCGTCGAACATTAAAGAGATCATCCCATTTTTTTGAAGTCGGAAGTCCCCCGCAGAAAAATCATCTGATCGCCCCATTGGCCGCGCGTAAGGCCTTTTCGCTCCCCGCCTTGTCCCCGGAAAATTTCAAGGAAACCCCCAGGTCATAATACAAGTGAGCCGCGGCAAAACCCTTTTCGATGGCCGTTCGGTAGGCTTTGGCCGCGGCCGGGAAGTCGTTCGCCAAGAATTTGAAAAAGGCGAATTTTTCCAAGAGAACTGCGTTCAGGAAACGGTCTTCCGGGGCCGATGCGGTCGCGGGCGAAAACATTTCCGAATAGATACCCCAAGACTCATTGATGTTGCGGTTATGGACCCTTCGATCCACTTGACGGCAAAGAGCGTCGGCTTTTATCCATTGAGCCAGTCTCTCCTTTGGGATCTGGGAAACGGGAATGAGGAACAAACCGAATGGAGGCGGGTCCTCCGGTTTGGCTTTATCCCTTTTTAAAGCCCGATATTTCAATCCCGGGTATTCCCGAATGAGGAAGGGAGCGTAATTTTGATTCAGGATGAGGGCCGCCCATTGAACGGCTGACTTGGAAAGCCGAGGATCTTGGAGGACGTCGAAGGGATAACAAGCGATGTTCAGGGTCTTGTTGGCGTAATCGGTGTTGAATTCCGAGAAAACATAGAGCGGACCGGTTTGACGGTTCAGTTCAATGAGGGCCCCATAAGCATCCGCATATTGGACGCTGCGCCATTGGCGAAGGGCGGAGGACCGGGTGCTATCGCTGTAAGGCCCGATGAAATCGTAAAAATTGACGGCTAAAATCGAGAGGCCCAATATCAGCATTGTTCCCCACCGGACCTTTTGAGGAACGAGCCGCAATAGGCTTTGAGCTCCCAAGGTCGCCGACAGGATCCAAAAGGGGAGCGAGGGGGTCACGCGGTGGAGTTCCATATAGTTGGTGAGCAGGCCGGGCAACAAGGAGACGGCCCAACCCGCTCCCCAAAGGACCAGCCCTATTTTTTCGAACCTTTCCAATGAATATAGGACGCCGAGCAATACCAAGGAGCTTGTGATGGGGTCGAGCATTCCCCCCCAGTTCGGGGAAAAGGGATAGCTTGGAGCGCTATCCCAAAAAAGCCCCTTACCGTAAAGGAAAAGGGAGTGGATCAGGGAGGAACCGGCCCAACAGCTTTGGATATAGGAAAAGCCCCCCGGCGAGAACCGGGCCAGGATGAGCGGAAGCAATAAGGCCAAACTGATGGATTGGAAAAGGACGAAAGGACCCTTTCCTTTTCCCTTCGACCCAAAAACATCGAAGATCAGGACCAGGCTGATGAAGAACCAAACCACCATCCAATTGACGTAGGAATAACAACCGCCCACATTGACCAGGGCCAATCCTCCGATCCAAACCCAGCGGACAGTGGGATCCTTCGACTTCAAATAGCCTCCCAACAGCCCTAGAGCGAGGAACTCGAAGAAGGGGATCAGGTCCTCAGGGGTACAAAATCGCATGAGGGAAAATTCCCAAAAGGAAAAGGCCAGGAGCCAGACAAAAAGGAAGGAGAAGGAACGGCTGAAATAACGACGGGCCGCCCCATAAGCCAAAAAGGCGGTCCCCACCGTGAAAAGGGTGGGGTAAAGCCTCAAGGCGAAAAGCGAAGGCTTCACCAGCCGGAAGAAATAGCCTAAGGACCAAATGAAAAAGGGCTCGATCCTTCCTTCGGTCCATAACAAGGTCCCGTCAAAGCGGTCCATGATCCCCGTGGCCAGGGTCCCGAAGCTTCCTTCGTCGATGATGGGCCAAAAGGGAACGGAGGTCAGGCGGAAGAACCGCGTGAACAAAAGCAAGGCCCCCAATAAGAACCACAAGGCCTTGGGTGGGTCCTTATCCTCGCGGCTTTCAAAAGGGGAAAAATCGGGTCCGGTCCGGAACCGCTTTTCCAAGACCGACCAAAGAGACAATAAGAAGGGAAGGAAAATCCCTAGCACCCCAATGAATGATTTCGACGAAAGGGATAAAGGAACGTAGGAGAGCAAGGCATTGGCGGCGAGGAAGAGACCGAAATAGATCCAGGGGCGAAAGGGGATCTGGGACGAGGGAAGGGAAGCGCCACCGGACTTCTTTGTCATGGGTGAAATCTTAACACGAAACCAAAGGGCTTAGGCCATGTCCGCCAGGGTATGGTTGGGGCATTTTTTTGCCGTGTAATCCTTGTCCCAGGAAGTCTTGAAAAGGATGACAGGACGGTCCAGACGATCCTTGGTCTTCATCACCGCCACCGGCGGATCGAACGTCTCGGGATCGCCTTGGAGCCAGGCGCTGCAATTATAGGGCAAGAGCTCCAGGACCGTGTCCACGCCGTACTCGGCCTTCAACCGGTATTGCAACACGTCGAACTGCAGCCTGCCCACCGCCGCCACGAAGAAATCCAGTTCATCCCAGCTTTTGAGCATCTGAACGGTGCCCTCAGCGGTCATCTGTTCGATGCCCTTATCGAAGGGCTTGCGCTTGGTCACGTCCTTGGGCCGCACACGGGCGAAGATCTCGGGTTGGAACGAGGGCAAGGGCTTGAAGTTGAAACCCCCGGTCAGGGAAATACTGTCGCCGATGGCGAAGACGCCGGGGTTGATGACCCCTACGATGTCGCCCGGATAGGCCACATCCAAGGTATTGCGGTCGGCCGCCAGCATGGTGTGGGGTCGGGACAGGCGCAGGTCCTTGTCCAAACGATGGTGCTTGACCACGAGGTCTTTCTCGAACCGGCCCGAACAGACGCGCAAGAAAGCCGTCGAGTCCCGGTGTTTGGGATTCATGTTGGCCTGGAGTTTGAAGACGTAGGCGGAGAAGGGGGTTTCGACGGGGTCGATCGTGATCTCGCCCTGGGGCGTGTCCGCGGGCCGGGCGCTGGGTGGCGGGGCCATTTCCACGAAGGCGTCGAAGAAGGGTTCCACCCCGAAGTTGGTGAGGGCGGAAGCGAAGAAGACCGGGGTCACCTTACCCTTGAGGAACTCGGCACGTTCGTAAGGATTGCCCGCTACTTCCAAGAGCTCCAAGTCATGGTGGAGTTTCTCCCAAAGTTCCTCGGAGACGTGGGTCTTCACGTTGGGATCCGAAAGAGGGATGCGTTCCACGGCCGCTTTGGCGGCGCCGCCCACGGAGACCTTGGTGAAAAGGATGAGTTCCTTGGTTCGCCGGTCCACCACCCCGACGAATTCCCGGCCCGACCCGACGGGCCAATTGATGGGGGAAGAATGGATGCCCAGCACTTCCTCCACCTCGTGCATGAGGTCCAAGGGTTCCCGGCCGGGAAGGTCCATTTTGTTGATGAAGGTCATCACGGGGATGCCCCGTAGACGGCATACCTCGAAAAGCTTTCGGGTCTGGGTTTCCACACCCTTGGCCGCGTCGATGACCATGATGGCGCAGTCGGCGGCGGTCAGGGTGCGGTAAGTGTCCTCGGAAAAGTCCTGGTGACCGGGCGTATCCAGCACGTTGATGATGGCTTTCTTGTAGGGGAACTGCATGGCCGAGGCGGTGATGGAGATACCGCGTTCTTGTTCCATGCCCATCCAGTCGGACACGGCCACCTTGCCGCCTTTACGGCCCCGCACCATGCCGGCGGTCTGGATCATGCCGGAATAAAGCAGGAGCTTTTCCGTGAGGGTGGTCTTACCCGCGTCCGGATGGCTGATGATGGCGAAGGTGCGCCGTTTGGCGACGGCGTTCTTGATCTCGTTGGTCAGTTGGGGGTCGGTCGTCATGCCGACACTCCTCTAGTAGCGGGACTTGTCATAGGGGGCGCATCTTAGCAGATTCCGGGGAAGGCCCAAGGGGATTGGAAGGTCCTTGAAACAAAAAAAGCCCCTGGGTTTTCACCCAGGGGCCGGTCGACTCTGAACGAGCTGGCTTACTTAGCGGCCGGGCTCGCGACAGGAGCGGGGGCAGCAGCCTTCTTGCCCTTTTTTCCACCCTTGTGACCCTTGCCACCCTTGTGGCTCTTGGCCGGGGCGGTCTTCGGAGCATCAGCGGTTCCATCGGCCATGACCATGCTGGTCGCGCCCAGGAACAGAACTGCCATCAAAGCCATCAAAAACTTTTTCATTACTTCCTCCCTTTTAACTAACGAATGAAAACAGCTTGATCATTGGACGGTCCACGCCCCCAAAAGGTTGCTAAAAGGCGGCTTTGCCCCAAATCCCTTGGATTATGGCCTTTTCTTAGGGGTGGGCTTGGGATAAAGTAACGCGCATTCCAGGAACAAGGACGGCCATGCGCGATACCTTTTGCCTCAAATGGGACCAGG
>CAZLND010000097.1:0-9052 GCA_964560635.1 uncultured bacterium
GACCATCCGCGCCTATGAACGGTTGGGGCTCATTTCGCCCTGCCGGACGATCCGAAAAACCCGTCTTTATTCGCAAAGCGATATCGAGCGGCTCGAAAGCATCAACTACCTCGTCAAAACCTGCGGGGTGAATCTCTCGGGAGTGAAGATCGTCATCACTTTGGCGTTCGAGCACC
This sequence comes from uncultured bacterium, assembly GCA_964560635.1. Taxonomy (GTDB): domain Bacteria; phylum Oederibacteriota; class Muellerivitia; order Muellerivitales; family Muellerivitaceae; genus CAZLND01. The sequence goes on from CAZLND010000097.1 coordinate 177, forward strand.
CGGAGATCGACCAGCAGCTTCGGTCCAAGCGGTTCCATCCGCAAAGCGCGATGAGGCCGCCCTCGGCCACGGAAACCCAGTCCGGTCCAGGGGAATACCTCGACTAATTTTTGGAGGCAAGGAACATGAAAGTCCTTCTGCAGAATATTCGGCTGTCCCGTTCGGTCCGTTTTTTCGCGGCCGCGGCTTTTATCCTTTCGAATCTCGCGCCACTGGGCGCGACCGCCGCGACCCTCAAGTTGGAACAGGGGGCGCCGCCGGTGGCGCTCCCGGCCAATAGCCCGGCCCTGGCCCTGCAGAACGCCTTCACTAATGTAGCGGCGGCGGTGGGCCCGGCGGTGGTCAATATCAGCGCCGAGTGGACGGAGAATGTCCAGGGCTATGACATGAACGACTTCTTCAACCAATTCTTTTACAACCCTTACGGCGGCCAGCGCCGCCACCCCATGATCCAGCAAAAGCAGCACAGCTTGGGGTCCGGTTTCATCATCACGGCCGACGGCTATATCCTGACCAACGCCCATGTCATCGCGAAGGCCGAGAAGGTCACCGTGAAGTTCGGCGATGGGAGCACCTATCCGGCCAAGGTCGTTGGAAAAGACGAGAAAGTCGATATCGGTGTCGTCAAGATCACCGACGGAAAGAAACAATTTCCCTTCGTGGTCTTGGGAAATTCGGACGCCATCAAGGTCGGGGAATGGGCCGTGGCCATTGGCAATCCCTTCGCCCTGGACCATACGGTGACCGCCGGTGTCATTTCGGCCAAGGGCCGCAACGTGGAGATCAGCCAGCAAGGCGGCCTGCAGAACTACATCCAGACCGACGCTTCCATCAATCCGGGTAATTCGGGCGGTCCCCTTTGCAATATCCAAGGTGAAGTCATCGGCATCAACAGCGCCATCTACAGCCAATCGGGCGGTTCCATCGGTATCGGTTTCGCCATCCCCTCTAACATCGCCCGCAAGGCTGCCGAGGACCTGGTCAATACGGGCAAGGTCGTCTGGGCGGGATTGGGCGCGGTCGTGCAAGGTCTCACGCCTCAAATGGCCAAGAGTTTCGGGCTCCCCGACACCTCAGGCGCCCTTCTTTCCAACATCAGTCCTGGCAGCGCCGCTGAGAAGGCGGGCTTGAAGCCCGGTGACATCGTGCTGGCCGTGGATGGCGATAAGATCAAGGATTCGGGCGACTTGGTCGCCAAGCTTCACACCTATAAACCCGGCGATACGGTCCAAATGACCGTCTTGAGTAACGGGAACCAAAGCCAAGTCCCGGTGACCTTGCAGGTTTTGAAGGAACAGGCCGCTAACCCCGCTGAGAAACCCGGGGATGAGGGTGCGGCCCCGGGTGCGCCGGCTCAAAGCGATAAGTTGGGGTTCACCGCCGAGGATCAAACCCCGGACATCCAAAGCCAATTACCCGCGGGGGCCCCCAAGGGTCCGGTCATCACGCAAATTGACCCCCAGAGTCCGGCTGCGGCCGGGGGATTACAACAAGGCGACGTGGTTTTGAAAGCCGGCAATATGGCCATCGTGACGGCCAAACAATTATCCGCCGTACTCAAAAAGAGCGACCTGAAGAATGGGATCCGCTTGTTCATCTGGCGCAATGGGGTGACCCTTTACGCCTTCCTGCAAACGGGAGACGAATAACGACAGCTAATAGCCGGTAGCGGATAGCCATTAGCAAAAAAGCCTCGGAAACCCCCGGGGCTTTTTTATTGGGAGAGAAGTTTAAGGAGAAGGATAAGCCAAATAAGGCTGTTGCAGAAGTGACCCGTCCAACAGATGCGGCATTCCAGTTTATCCCGAAGCAATACCCAACCCAGATAGACCGTCATGCCGAATGAAAAACTGGAAGCGGCGAAAAGAAGGAAGAAAGGCCATCCCATATGTAGGCCAAAAGCAAGAAGGGGATAGTAAAGAACACCAAGAAGGGAATTGGGTATACCCAACAGAGCCGCGTTGGGGGTGCGGAAGAGCACCTGACAACCGCCAGCTTCCAACTTGCAGACGTTAGGTCCGGTCAGAAAAGCTGGAAGCGTGCGGTAACGGCCGTAAAAGGCCGCGCAAGCTCCCAGGAAACCGACGGTCACGCAGCTGTTCAGCAGGATATTCATCACGGGTTCGATTTTCCCTTTGTCTCGTTTAGGTTTATGATCAAGGCATGCTCAAAAAGCTAAGCCTCAGCATCATGACCTTCACTTATCTCTTCGCGGGTGCGGCGCATCTCGTGAAGCGGGATTATTTCGTCGCCCTCACGCCACCCTTCGTCCCATCACCCCACTTTTTTGTCCTATTGGTAGGGGCGCTTTATATCGCGTTAGGTATTTTACTCGTTTTTGAAAAGACCCGAAGGGCCGCTTGTTACGCGATCCTTCTAATACTGGCTATCGGCATTCCTTTGAACCTCTATATGTTATCTTCCGAAACGGCCAGGGGTTCCATCCCACGGGAGATCCTCATGGGGCGCATCCCGTTCAAACTGTTCCTGATGCTTTGGGCGGGTTGGCACGTCTATAAACCGCGAAAAGCCTAGGTCTTAAGAGCTTTTTCCAGTCCCGAACCCCTCTATAATACGACCCCATGAACATCCTCCATGTCCTCAGCGGCGATTTCGTGGCCGGGTCCGAGACCTCCACGGCCGCCATCATCGACCAACAGATAAAGGCGGGCCACCGGGTCTTCATCGCCTCGGGCCGATTCACCCACCCGACGAAAGCCAAGTTCATCCAACTGCCCATCTACGATAGAGGTCTTTTCCGCCGATTCTCCAATGTCCGGGCTCTGATGGGCCTCATCCGCCAAGAGAAGATCGATATCGTCCATGCCCATTCCCGGGCGGCCAGCTGGGTGTCCCACTGGGCCTGCCGCCTCACGAAAACCGCTTACCTATCAACCTTCCACGGGCGTCAGCACTTGCATTTCTCCAACCGCCATTTCAACATTTATGGGCCCCATTGCGTGGCGGTTTGCGAGAACATCCGGGAGCAAATGCTCAAGGAAACCTGGGTTTTCAAACCCGAACAGATCGAGGTCATCCGCAATGGCCTCCAGTTCTAAACCCACCGTCCTTTGGGTGGGACGGCTTTCGGGCCCTAAGAACGATGTTCTCCTGAATGTCCTTCATCATGTGGCGCCCAAGGTCCTCCAGCAGATACCGGGGGTCCGGTTCCAAGTGGTCGGTGGTCCAGTGACCGAAACGCACCGGCAACTGGAGAAGGAATTTCCTCACATTCATTTTGAGGGGCACCAAAAGAACCTGAAACCCTATTATCAAAAGGCGGCGGTTGTTGTCGGAGCGGGCCGGGTCGCGCTGGAAGCCATGAGCCTCAAGCGGCCCGTGTTGGCCATCGGTGAGCGCAAATATATTGGACCGCTCCTGCCGGGAAATATCGAAGAGGCCAAGGCCACCAATTTTGGGGATTGTTGGGACCGGGAAGACTTTGATTGGTCCCAAATGTCCCGGGACTTGGTCGAACTAATCAGAAATAAAATTTTTTTAAAAAAGGCAGTCGATACAGGTTATTCCCTCGCGCGGACTGAATATGACCAGAAAACCCTTTACCCTAAGCTGGGAGCCCTCTACCAAAAAGTGCTTTTAGAAAAGAATATTTCGGGCCTTCATGAATTACCGGTCCTTATGTACCACCGGGTCGTCCAGGATGAACCTGTCGCTACCAAGTACAACCTCCATGTGACCCGGGCGAATTTGGAAAGACAGTTGGTTTTCCTGCGGGACCACGGTTTCGAGACCATCACCTTCGAGGGCCTTTTGACCCACAAGATACCCGCCAAGCCCATCATTCTCACCTTTGATGACGGCTACGAGGACAACTACCAGTACTTGTTCCCCCTGCTCCGGAAATACCGGATGAAGGCGGTCATCTATATCCTGGCTAACCGGAAGCACAAAAATAATTTTTGGGATATCCCCCAAGGCGAACCGGAGGCGAAACTTTTGAAAGAAGGGCAGATCAAGGAGATGGCGGCCAGTGGTCTCGTCGAATTCGGCTCCCATTCCTTCAACCATGTGAAGCTGACAAAGGCCGGCCCGAAAGAAATCGACAAAGAAGTGGCCGGTTCGAAGAAAGCGCTCGAGGATCTGCTGGGGAAAACGGTTCATTCCTTCGCCTATCCCTATGGCATTTTGAACGAAGAAATCAAGAAAAGGACGGCGGCGGCGGGCTATACTTTTGGCGTCGCGGTCACCACCGGCCCCACTCGTTTTAGCGGGGACTTGATGGAGATCCGGCGGGTCCATTTGTTCCCATGGACTTCGCCGTTCGAATATTGGAAAAAAACAAGCGGTTATTACTTCCGGTACCGCCAATTAACAGGATCATTCCGAAAGTCCCACAAGGTGGAATCATGAGTCCCAAATCCAACTCCCTTTCCGTCGTCATCATTACCCTCAATGAGGAGCGCAACATCGCGCGCTGCCTCCAGAGCGTGCGTTTCTCAAAGGATGTCTTTTCCCGTCAGGAAGTCATGGTGGTGGACGCCGAAAGCCAGGACAAGACCGCCGCCATCGCCCGAAAAATGGGGGCCAAGGTCTTCACCCGCCCCTGGAAGGGCTATTCGGACCAGAAGAACTGGGCCTTGGCCCGTTGTAAGGGCGAATATATCCTTTCTTTGGACGCCGACGAGGAACTGACCCCGGAGTTGGTGCAGGAGATCGAGGAAAAGGTCCTAGCGACGCCCCGGATGGTGGACGGTTATTTCATCAAGCGCAAAGCCTTCTTCCTGGGCAAGTGGATCAAGCATTGCGGCTGGTGGCCGGACTCCCAACTGCGCCTTATCAAACGTGGGTCGGGCCAGTTCACCAACGAGCCGGTGCATGAGGGTTTGGAGGTGAAATACCGCACGTTGGAATTTGACCACCCTATGAACCATTACACTTACGACAGCATCCGCCAGTACCTGGACAAATTGAATCGTTATTCGGACCTGGCCATGCTGGACATCAAACCCAAGAAGATCACCTTTTGGATGTATTACCTCACCCTGGCGCCTTTCTTCACCTTCATCCGCATGTTCATCTCCCGGGCCGGGTTCATGGACGGCTGGCATGGGTTCGTGGTATGCGGGCTGTCAGCCTTCCACGACTTCTGTAAATACGCCAAGCTGTGGGAAAAAGAGGTCCTCAAGCGTGTTTAAAGAGATCACCGTCGAACAAGCCGGCCAAATGTTCTTCTTGGGCAAGGCACTTTTCGTGGATGTAAGGGACATGTCCTCCTACGAAACTTCCCATGTGCCCGGAGCCCTTCATTTGAACGACGCCAACATCGAGGAATTCGTCAAGAAGACCGACAAGGCCAAACCCGTCGTTTGCTATTGCTATCACGGGATCACCAGCCAGGGCGCGGCGGCTTATTTGGAAGACCAGGGTTTCCAGGACGTCTACAGCGTCATGGGTGGCTTCGAAAGCTGGAAGAAAACCCAAAAGATCGAAAGCTGATCCGGAGAACTCCTCAATGGGCGTGTGGGACAAAGAATATCATCATTGGTTGATGAAGGCCGAGCCGGACGTTTATCCCATCGAGCAATGGAAAAAGGACAAGGTCACCTTTTGGGACGGCGTACGCAACTATACCGCCCGTAATTTCATGCGCGACAAGATGAAGAAGGGCGACGGTATGTTCTTCTACTATTCAGGCGCCAAGCCCAGCGGCATTGTGGGCGTGGGGGAGATCGTCAAGACAGGCTATCCGGACCATACAGCTTTCGACCCCAAGGACGTCCATTTCGACGAGAAGAGCGACCGCTCCAAGCCCACCTGGTACATGGTGGACGTGAAATACGTAAAGTCCGCCAAACACATCCTCACCTTGGATTTCCTGAAGAAAGTGCCGGGCCTCAAGAATATGGCCCTTTTCAAGTATTCCCGCCTGTCGGTCCAACCGGTCACTGAAGCCGAATGGAAGATCATCAATCGTTTGATGGATTCCCAGGAATAGGTAAAATACCTTCCTATGCAGCGACCCCTTCGATGCCTGTGGACGATCTTGCTGGTGATGACAGGTGTGAGCCCTGTCCTGGCGGACCCGTCTTCCTTCCTACAAACCCAGGAAGACATCCCCCTCTTGGGCGGAGCGTCCCGTTTCGATTACCAATTCCTCGACACCGAGAATAACCTCCTCTATTTCTCCCATATGGGCGCCGGACAGATCGTCGTCTTCAATACCCAGCAAGGCAAAGTGCTCCAAACCCTTTCGGGTTTTCCCGGGGTAACGGGTCTTTTGGTCCTGCCTCAATTCCACCGTCTTTACGCCTCGGTCACGAAGAGCCCCTGCATCGCGGTGGTGGATACCCAGACCCAAAAGATCGTGGGTCGCATTCCCGCGGGTCATTTCCCCGATGCCATCGCCTATGTGCCCGGAACCCACCAGCTTTATGTCTCGGATGAGATGGGCGCGGAGGTCATCGTTATCGACGTCCTCAAGAACAAGCGGGTGGCTTCCATCAAACTGAATGGGGAAGCGGGGAACACCCGCTACAACCCCTCGGATCATTTGGTTTACACCTGCGTACAGAGCAAGAACGAGCTGGTCGCCATCGACCCCAACAGCCTGAAGATCGTGAACCGTTATCCCATCCGGGGCGGGAAACATCCCCACGGTCTTTTGATCGATCCCAATTCAAACCTAGCCTTCATCGCTTGCGACGGGAACGAGAAATTGACGGTCATGGACCTCAAGAATTTCCAGGAGATCGGCGCTTCGGACGTGGGGAAAGACCCGGATGTGATGTCCTTCGATAGTAATTTAGGATATCTCTACGTGGCTTCCGAGTCGGGGACGGTCTCCGTTTTTCGGGTGCGGGACCGCAAAATGGAAAAGATAGGGGATTATCCCGTGGGCAACAACGCTCATTCAGTCGAGGTGGACTCGCGAACCCACTTCGTTTATTTTCCGTTGTCCAAGTCCGGCAAGGGCCCGGTCCTGCGCATCATGAAACCAGCGAACTAAGTTTTTAAAACCAAGAGGATCCCATGCCCGATATCTTGCACCGAGTTGGAATCAAGGCCTCGTCCAAGAAAGTTTATGAGACCCTGACGACCATCGAGGGGAACCGACACTGGTGGGTCTCCGATTGCAAAGGGAACGCCAAAAATGGAGGGACCATCGATTTCGGCTTCGTTAAGGTCAAGGTCGTAGAAGCCAAACCGGGCAAGTTGGTGAGATGGAAGGTAATTCGGGGACCCAAAGAATGGATGGGGACCGAGATCATCTTCCAACTCGTTTGGAAAATGGGCCAGACCTTCGTGATCTTCAAGCATGCCGGTTGGAAAGAGCCGGTCGAGTTCATGCACCACTGCAGTACCAAATGGGCCACTTTCCTTTTCAGCCTGATGTATTGGTTGGAGCGGGGCGAGGGCCGGCCGGTGCCCTACGACGTCAAGATCCACTTCGGGGATTAGCGCTTCAAGGTCTCAAACGTAAAAGCCAAACGACCAAACTGATCAAGGCCGCGATCAGGAGAACCCAGGCCGTCCATTCGATCCAGGGGCGGGATTTGGTCATGAGGGGCCTGCTCGTGAGTGGCTCTTCTTCCTCCGATGTATCCCATGGACCGGGAACCTTCCAACCGCAATGGGGGCAAGGCGCCCAGTCGTATTCCATTTCCTTCCCGCATTGAAGACAGACCAGTTCGCTCATAAGGGATGTTTTTCCAGGCGACCTTGGAAGGATTGCTTGCCCACCCCGATGTAAAGTTCTCCCTCATTACAGGTCATCTCCCAATGGTTGTCCCGTTCCAAGGTGGCACCAAGGGCATTTAAAAAGCGCTGGTCGAAAGAGAACAGCCCTATCTCCTCAAGCCGGTGGACCTTTTCTTCCCGTAATTCCCGCGCCAGCATGGCGGCGTCCTTGTGGGTATAGATCCTGACTTCCTTTACCGATTTGGAAGCCTTGTGAATGCGTTTGGCCGTAGGGTTCCCGATATCGATCCAGAGTTCCAAACCTCCCGTAAGGCCCATCACCCGGATGGCGGGTTCGTCCGGAGAGCTGATACCGGCGGAAAATTCCAAGCCTTCCCTGAAATTGAGGGCATAGGCCAGTATCCGGGTCACAAAAAATGGAAGGGACTCGCTGGGGTGCATGGCCGCTCGGAACTCCAAGGTTTGGTAGAGGTTCCGATCCACATCCGATAGGTCGATCTGGAAACGATAAAGGGTCGAGGTCAGGGCCAAGAAAACTCCTTAAAATCTATTTACCACCAAGACACAAAGACACCAAGTAAGACAAAGCAGAATAATTTGATTTCACATCGTTATTGGTTTTTGCCTATCGCAGTTCTTGGTGCCTTGGTGTCTTGGTGGTGAAACTGCCTTTGATCTTAAGGCTTTAAAGCCGAAAAACGCAGGCGCACGTAATCGGCTCCCCATTGACCTTGGGCGTTGTAATGGGAAGGGCGAAGGACTTCTTGGATCTGCTCCAGGATCGTTTCGCGCAAGCCCGGGTCGATGGCCTCCATGATGCTCTTTCGGAAAGTCGCCAGCCAGGTCTTGAGGTCTTTAGGGAGGAGAGTGGGCCTGGGGAAATGTTCGAGCATAGCGACTTTGAAGCCTTGTCTTTCAAGAAGGGTCCAATATTCTCCCGGGGCGGGGTAAAAATTCGTTTCGGTCCTTAAACTTCCAAGTCCGTGCTTTTCAAGGACCGCCCGCAAGGCCGCTTCGATCAGGGCCAGGTTGCCCTGGCCACCCATTTCGGCCACGAAACGACCGCCGGGATTCAGCGCTTTCCAAACACTCGCGAGCATCTTGGGTTGGTCTTTCATCCAATGTAGGGCGGCGTTGCTGAAGACCGCGTCGAATTCCTGGTCAAAGGTAAGGGACTGGCCGTCCATTAGGCGGGCATCCAACCCCAATGTTTGAGC
>CAZLND010000098.1:0-7297 GCA_964560635.1 uncultured bacterium
AAAGTATTCGCTTTGTCTTTGATTTGCTTCATGGCGTTGGGCGCGACGGCTGTCATGGCCGACACGCGTACCAATTCCCTGGGATTGTCAGCGGGACAACAGATCGATGATCTGGATTCCATCTGGCTGTTTCCCCAGACTGCCGCTAACTACGGCAACGTGGTGGACTATCGGTTGGAAAATTTGGGCAGCACTTTCGGTAATTGGTTCGGCGTTATCCATAAGGATTGGGATGACCTCGGCTACATCGGCATTTATGTCCGTCGTCCGATGAACCAGTTCTTCAGCGCTGACTTCAGCCCGTTCATCGCCAACAACTTTGGCATCTTGAATGGTGGAAACAACTGGGCTAGCGATTTGGATCCGAGCAATTCCGCTTGGAATTCCAATACGTTGTCTGGGGCTTTCAACCATGTCACTGCCACCTACAGCAATATCGGGTTCAACGCCTTCACTATCCAACAACCTCAGAACAAGGCTGATCTTTTCTGGGCCAAGGATTTCTCCGATGCTACCATCGGTGTGCGCTTGAACTATGCCGAGCAGGACAACAGCGGCAATTCGACGGCTGCTGACACCATCACCAGCGGCACTCCTGGTAACGGCACCAACCTGGGTCAAACCGGCGATGGCAACACCAGCGTCATCGGCTTGGACTTAGGCGTGAGCCTCAAGAATCTGGGCGCTTTGAGCGGCTTGGATTTGGCCTTGGGCTACAGCTTGGGCAGCGCCAACTATACTGGCGTGAACAACCGTCAAGAGGGTGGTATCAACGAGGTCAAGTACAACGACAAGCTCTCGGATGATAACATCTCTGAATTGCGCGCCAACGCTGTTGCGAAGGCCGCGATCAATGACAACGCCACCATGCGCATCTTCGCTGGTGCTCGTTTGGACAACCTGGGTTTCAAACAGAATTTCCAGGCTGACTTCAACAACAACAACAATTACACCGATGCTGGTGAGACTCAAAACATCAAGAACAGCTACAGCGACACCAACTTCAATGTTGGGTTGGCTTGCACCCACAAAGTGGCCGATGGCAAAGCCTTGGTCATCGTGGGAATCAGCGGGATCTATGACGACCGTAACTGGAAGCAATTCGGCGCCTCCAATTTGGCCGGTAGCTCCACCGCGGATCAGTTGTTCAACGACAGCAGCGACACCGAGCAAGAGACTTGGTGGGAAGTTCCTGTCAACGCCGCTGTTGAAGCGCCCATCTTCGGTTGGTTGAAGGCCCGGGTCGGAGCTAATTTCGACCTGATGTCCCAATACACCGAGAAGATCGTTCAACCGACGAATCAGACCGCCGCTGGTACTGCTTTCCAGGACCAGACCTCGGTTTCGGCCACTTGGAACCCGTACCAGTCCATCAATTTCACGATGGGCGCGAGCGCGGAATTCCAGAACTTCACCTTGGATTTGCAGATGAATCCCAGCGCGTTCGAGACTTACTTGAAGGCTTTCCAGCCTGGCAACGGTATCTTCTACGGTACCGCCCCGAACATGTTCACTTCGGCTGAGCTGAAGTACGCGTTCTAAAGTTTTGTAGTGGAACCCCGTCCCTCGGTTGAGGGACGGGGTTTTTTTTTGCCGCAAAAGGACCTGAAAATGAAACGTAAATGCCTGATGACCGCTTTTCTACTGACCCTATCCTTGCCCTTTGGGTCTTGGGCCCAGGGGCCCCAACCGACTCCCACGCCGGGCGACAGCCTGCAAGTGGAGAAACTCGAGCTCGAGATCGAGAAGTTGAAACTGGAGAATGAAAGACTGAAGCTGGAAATGAAGAGCCTTCAAATAGGGAACGGTACCGCCGTGGCGGTGCCTGTCGAGGGCACTTCGCCCACGCCAAGTCCTACCCCGGCCAAAAAGGATGCCCGTTTCGCGCTGGACATGGCCGCCAAGGCGGAAGCCCTGGCCAAGGAAAACGCCAATGATGAACACAAGGTCGTCTTGGACTTCTCGAACGGGGAGTTTTGGTACAAAGGTGTCCGTTCTAAAATGAACGATTTCAAAGTTTTTTGCTCCGACGAAAAGCTGAACGTCAAACCCCTTTTTCTCAAATACGACATCAATGGGGATAGTATGAATCGGTTCCAATATCGCAATCTTTATTTGGATATCTATAGCATGCAAAGCCGGGGGGTTTTTAACCTGGAAGCGCCGAAGAAGGATGGCGATTTCGCTTTCGTCACGCCTGAATCGCCCGGGACGGGGTCCAGTTTTGGTGATTTCAGGAACCACTTTGAGACCGCTTATTTCACGTTCGATAAGGAAGACCGCCAAAAGGGTTTCCGCATCCTCCGGTTCAAGCACACGGCCGGTTTCCTGGGTTTCGATGACGTTCTTGAATTCTGGTTCGATAAAAAGGATGATTTCGTGAGTTTGAAGTGGGGAATGCTGGATAAAAAATAAGGCCGTTGGTTTTAGGGTTTCTAACCCCCAAAACTCTTACCACAAAGGTCACTAAGTACACAAAGTCAGTCAGCATCTTTTGACGAACCATTGGTCTTACTTCGTGATCTTCGTGTACTTCGTGGTTAGAAAATTATTTTATGGATATTTAAAGGAGATGAGTCATGAACCAAGCCTACGCCCAAACCGTTCAAACCGGGACCACGACCGCGGCGCCAGCCGCCAAGGCCCTATCGGTCTCGCCTTTCGGGAATTTACCCATTTTCGTGTTGGTCATTTGCGCCTTGTTCTACCTGATGGTCTATAGCCCCCAGAAAAAAGAGCAGCAAAAAAGGGATGATCTGCTCAAGAACATCCAACGGGGGGACAGGGTCCTGACCCGCGGTGGCCTCTATGGTACGGTCGCTGACATCAAGGAGAGCATCCTGATATTGAAGATCAGTGAAAACAACAAGGTTGAGGTCGACCGGGCCTATATTGAATCGGTCCAAAAACCTTCCTAGAAGAAAGTCTTTTCCACGTAAAAACATCCTAACAATTAATTTTAGGGCTTTTCGAGTGTGCCTGAGATGTCCAAAAAGGGTGACAACGGAAGTTTTGTTTTTTTCGTTTACCTAAGATTTACCTCGAAGGGACCCTTCTTTAGCCTGTCAGTTATGTAACTAAATATTTTGCTAAGACCAATATTTGTCGCCCAGACTGGATGAAAAAGTTACGGAAAGGCGGCAGTTGAGATATAATTTTTTCATCAATTACTGTCGACTATTGGAGCAGACCTATTTATGAGTGACATCATGACCGCGCAGGAACTCTCGACCTACCTCAAGATCACCACTACCACCATCTATAAATTGGCCCAGCAAGGCGAGATCCCGTCCTTCAAGATCGGCAGTGAATGGCGCTTTAAAAAAGAACTGGTCGACCGTTGGCTCGAGAACGGCGCCGGACATGCCCCCAAAAAGGTCCTGGTCGTGGACGATGAACCTTCCATCTGTGACCTTTACGCAAGAGCGTTGGATAAGAAAAAATACTCCGTTGAATCGGCACACTCTGGCCAAGAGGCCCTTTCCGCCATCGAGCATACCCAATATGATTTCATCTTCCTGGACCTCAAGATGCCGGGAATGGATGGCGTTGAGACCTTCAAGGAGATCAAAAAGAAGAATGTCCGTTCGGTGGTTGTCATCGTGACCGCTTATCCGGACAGTGAACTTTTGGTGGAAGCCATGAGGCTGGGTCCCTTGACGGTGGTATTGAAACCCTTCGATATGAGCGAGATCCAGCGTTCCATCGAATCCCTGACCCTGATGACTTCGAGGGCTTAGCGACCCGTTTTTAGCCGCCTTTCCTCGTCCCATCCTTCAAAACACCCTGTTAAAATAACCCATCCTTTTTCATCGGGAAAACTCCGCTCTCGAAGGGCCCATGGAATCCAAGATCCCTAACCTAGTTACTCCCTCGTTCCTCGAACTCCGGGAACGGAAATCCCTGGAGCACTCGCCCGATTGGCTCGGTATTGTCCGGAGTTGGTCCAAAGAAGGTCCGGTGGCTTTCCTCGAAAGCGCAGGTCCGGTGAACGAATCTAGCCGCTGGATCATCTTGGCGGGCGAGGCGCAGAGTGAATATTACGAGCGATCGGGTAAGACATGGGTCGATGGTCAGGAGTCAGTCTTCGGGCTTTCTCGGTTCCTCCAAGAGATCGGCAAGCCCGAAACCCCGTTTTTACCCCCACCTTTTTGCTTTGCGGGGGTTTGGTTCGGGGTCCTGGGCTATGAAGCTGGGTCAAAGCCCAAGCTGTCTCAAAAAAATGGCATGGCTGAGGAAAACAGAACATCCCTGCCTGCCTTTTACTTTTTTAAACCCAAGCGGCTCCTGGCTTTTGACCGGATGACCAAGGACCTCTTTACTTTCGGCGAAAGGGTTCCCGAAAAAGTGGCAGGGCAACCGATCAAGAATTTTCAAGTGGGCCCCTTAGAACCCCAAATTTCTCCGGCGGTTTATCAAGACATGGTGATGAAGGCAAAAGAATATATTTCCAGCGGGGATATCTACCAAGCGAACTTAGCCCAATCCTTCAAATCTTCTTGGGAGGGGGACCCGGTGGGTCTTTATGGAGCTCTGCGTGAGATCAACCCCGGGCCTTTCATGGGTTATTTCCGGGGCAGGGGGTTCACGGTGGTTTCCTCTTCTCCCGAACGCTTGGTTTCGGGGCAAGGCGACCGGCTTGAGACCAAACCCATCGCCGGTACGCGAAAAAGGGGAAGCGACGAGACCCAAGACTTGCAAATGATATGGGAGCTCAAGACCAATCCCAAGGAACAAGCCGAACATTTAATGTTGGTGGATCTGGCCCGCAATGACCTAGGCCGCGTCGCGAGATTCGGGACTGTGGAGGTGAAGGGCTTCACGGAAGTGGAATCCTACGCCAAGGTCCATCATTTGGTCTCGACCGTCCGCGCCTATCGGCGGGAAGGAATGACGGCCGCTGAGGTCATCGAGGCCCTTTTTCCAGGCGGCACCATCACCGGTTGCCCTAAGATCCGTTGCATGGAGATCATCCGGGAACTGGAAGGAAAGCCGCGGGGTTATTACACCGGAAGCATGGGTTATGTGGGGCCGGGACCTTGTTTTGACCTGAATATCCTGATCCGAACCTTCACCCTTTCGGACGAGGGTTGGCTGGAATTCTTCGCCGGGGCCGGTATCGTGGCGGACTCGGACCCTCAGAGGGAATATCTGGAAACACTCTATAAAGTCGAGGCCCTGGCCCAAGCCTTGGGAACTTCGCTGCTTTCCGGCCTATGAACGAAATCTATTACCAAGGCCGGCTTAAGCCCTCGGGTAAAGTGCTCATCTCACCCCTCGATACAGGCCTCCTGTTCGGGGAAAGCCTCTTTGAGACCTTTCCCGTTTATGGGGGAAAACCTCTTTTTTATAAAGACCATTTGGAAAGGCTGGCACGGGGATGCCTACTCCTTCATTGGCCCTTTCCTACACTAAGCGAATTCAAAAAGGCCATTGGGCTATTCACAAAAAAATATCCTGGAAACCCCAGTTTTATGGTCCGCTTCAACCTAACCCAAGAATTGACGCCGCCAGCCGGTCCCAGGACTTTTACTTTCCGACGTCCCGTCTTATTCGCGACCGCCCGGCCCTTGCGGCATGACATCACTCTTCCACTCCCCCCATCCGGCAAGGTTGGCCTTAGCCGCTGGAAGACCCCGCATTCGGGAATGTTTCCCACCCGCTTCAAGACCGCTTCTTATTTGACCACTCGGTTGACCTTTCGGGCCCATCCCGAATGGGATGAGATCTTGCGGCTCAATGACAAGGGCGAGGTGGTGGATGGGGGCGGGTCCACACCCTTTTGGTATGATGGGAAAATCCTTTGGGTTCCGCCCTTGAGTTTGGGGGGACTGGAAAGCGTCACGCGAAAGAAAGTACTAGGGCTCTGTAAACGTCTGGGCTTGAAGGTCGTTGAAAAACCTTGGAAGCCCGCCCAAGTATCCCCTAAAGGGGAATTGTTCCTCGTGGGGTCGGGGGTAGCCCTTCTTTCGGTCTCGCGTTTTCAAGGTCGAAAGTTAAAATCCATGGGGCCATTAGTGGTCCAGCTATGGCGGCATTACCAGCGTTGGGTGAGATGAATCAATTTTGAATTATGAATTTTGAATGTTAAATTGTGGAAAGGTTTTGGCCTTTGGCCAAAACTTCAATAATTTAAAATTAAGAATTGAGAATTTAAAATTATCCTTTTTCGGGGGGGAATATGGCCTTCATATTAGACGGGAACGCGGCTTCCAAAGCCGTCCAAGAGCTATTGATGCAGAAGGTGGAAAAGCTAAAGGAAACAGGGAAAAGGCCCGGTTTAGCGGTGGTCCTGGTGGGAGACGACCCCGCCTCGATGGTTTATGTGGGCCGCAAGAAAAAGGCTTGTGAGGCGCTTGGTTATTATTCCGAAGAATATAAGCTTCCCGCTGATACCAAGGAAGAGGACCTGCTCGACTTGGTCCGGACCCTTAATCAGAAAAAAGACATCCATGGCATCTTGGTGCAGTTACCCTTGCCCAAGGGTTTGAACCCCCAGAAGGTTATTGAAACCATCGACCCCCGCAAGGACGTGGATGGAATGCACCCCATGAGCTTGGGTAAGTTGGTGGCGGGTCTTCCGGGCCTTCGTTCCTGCACTCCCGCTGGGGTCATGGTGATGCTCGAACATTACAAGATCCCTATCGCGGGCAAAAGAGCGGTTGTTATTGGGCGAAGCATCATGGTGGGAAAGCCCATGGCCCAGCTTCTTTTGGATGCTAACGCCACTGTCACCATCTGCCACAGCAAAACCCAGGATATCGGGGCGGTCATCCGGGAAGCGGACTTGGTGGTAGCGGCCATTGGAAAGCCTAAGTTCGTGACGGGCGAGATGGTGAAAGAGGGCGCGGTCGTGGTGGATGTGGGTATCAACCGCACCGCCGATGGGAAATTGGTGGGTGACGTGGATTTTGACGCCGTGGCGCCCAAGGCTTCCGCCATCACGCCTGTGCCGGGGGGAGTGGGGCCCATGACCATTGCCTCGCTCATGAAGAACACCTACGAAGCCTTTCTTCAACAAACGGGGCTTTCATAAAGAAGTTTTGAGTTTTGAGTTTTAAGTTCGAAGTTCTGAGTTTTGATTTTTTTTGGATTTATAAAAATAGGATCAAAAATCCCATTAACTGAAAACTTAACACTCAAAACTTAAAACTCCCTAAAACCATTGTTTGGAAGATAGGTGTGGAATGGCATCAGCTAACGGTAAGCTCAAAAGTTCCCGCAGAAACAAAAGGCCTCTTCGGGTAGGTTTGACCGGGGGCATCGGTTCCGGGAAAAGTTTGGTCCTTTCGATATT
>CAZLND010000098.1:7397-8993 GCA_964560635.1 uncultured bacterium
GGGTAGGTTTGACCGGGGGCATCGGTTCCGGGAAAAGTTTGGTCCTTTCGATATTGAGGAAAAAACGGGTTCCGGTCCTCCAGACCGATCGAGTTGGTCACCAACTTCTCGAAAAAGACGCTATCCGCCGAAAATTGGTCCGAACCTTTGGAAAAGACATTCTTGATAGCCATGGCAAGGTCAGCCGGATCCAATTAGGCGGGAAAATTTTCAAGAACCCGGCCCTTCAAAAAAAACTCAACGAGTTATTGCATCCCGCCATCCGCAGGGAAGTCGCCCGTTGGGCCCGTTCGCGAGCCGCGCTTGAATCCCGTTCCCCTTTCATCGTGGTTGAAGTGCCTCTTCTTTTTGAAAGGGGTTTTAACCGATGGTTCGACCGAACCCTCTCCATTTCGGCGTCCGACAAAATTCGGCGTAAACGGCTTTTAAAAAGGGGTTGGAGCCTGTCGGAAATCCGACGCCGCCAAAAACTCCAATGGCCCCAAGCCCGTAAAGACCGAGCGGCCGATGGGGTTATTTTTAACCAAACCACCCCAAAAGACTTAGAATACGCTGTCAAAGATTGGATGGGAAAACTGGCGGGCCCCACCCGCTGATCCCGCAAAGGCTCTCAATTGGGGCCTGTCCTTCCCAAAGAAAGCACGATAAAAGAAGTTCCGCATGAACCTTTCTCAAACCATTGAAAAATTGACTAGGACCCAGCGATGGGTCCTAGTGTTAGGTACTCTCGTCCTCGTAACGGCCGCATTTTTCGGCGTCCCGCAACAGGCCTCTCAACCCTATTTTGCTTTTTGGCTGTTCCTCATTCCCCTCGCTTTCTCGGCGCTCCTATTGGGGTTCAACGCCACGGTGGGGATATTAGGATTGGTTTTCCTCCTTTCGTGCTTGAGCCTTTTCGAGCCCCAACCCCAGGCCGGACCCTGGTTCCTCTTTGTGTTGGCCTTGGCCGTCAATTTTGTGCTTTGGAGCCGTTGGAAGCGTAGTGGGGAATTGGAGGCTTTCCGTTTCCAAAAGGCCGAGGAAGAGCTGGAAATAAGCCTGACCGATGCCCGGTTGGCTCACGAGAAGGTCCGGGCCGCTTACCAGGCAAATCTCATCAAGATCCAACGTTATACGGCCCTCAATGAGCTTGCCCGAAGCCTGGCGATGACTTTCAAGGTCCAAGACGTGGTGATCCTCCTCATCGAGACCATCTCGAAAACCTTCATGGTCCCCGGAGGGGTCTATTCGCTTCTCTTGTTCGACAGCAGTGTGGGGAAGGCTCTCCACGCGGTCCGCTACAGCGTGGACACTGAGATGGAGGTGCGCTTGAACCGGGAGCGGCTCAACCCGGAGGAAGGCTTCAACGCCTGGGTGACCAACCAAGGGAAACCCCTTTTCGTCAGCGACGCGGTGAACGACTTCAGGTTCCAGAACTTCTCCACCGACAACAAGGTCAGCAGTATCGTGGCCGCGCCCCTGATGGCTGGCACTGAGGTCCTGGGACTTATCCGCATGGAAAGCTGTTTTCCCGGCGCTTTCCGCCAGGATGACGCACGGCTGCTTTCCAACTTCTGCGACCTGGGAACCGTGGCCCTGGAGCACGTTGCCCTTTAC
>CAZLND010000099.1:0-8901 GCA_964560635.1 uncultured bacterium
CCGATGGAACTCTATCCCACCCGGTTCAAATTGCTCCCCCGAATGACCTTGATTCAGAATGTCCAGGTGGTCCCGAATTCAAAGGAAGCTCTGGACCTTCTTTTGAAGCCGGGCTTCGACTTTGGAAGGAATGTCCTGTTAGAAGAGTCTCCGGATCTTTTACCGGCCCCTGGTCCGGTTGATGGGACCGTGGTTTGGAAGGACCTTTCAACCGATGAGATCGAGGTGACCACCCAAACTTCCAAAGCCTCTCTCCTATTGGTCACGGATAATTACAGCAAGGGCTGGCGGATTGAATCGTTCCCGGACAGCGTTCAAAGCGCCTATCGCATCCTTCCGGCCGATACTTTCCTGCGAGCCGTCCCTCTCGCCCCGGGCCGGCACCATTTCCGGATGGAATTCAGGCCCGCGGCATTCGTGGCGGGCAAGTGGGTTTCCATTCTTTCCTGTTTTCTATATGTTGGTATACTGTCGGCCTGGTGGAGAAGGAAACATCCTTAACGGAAGTCGCTCATGAAAATCATCGACATCTTCAAGAAAAAAGCCCGGGTCCTTTCCTTCGAGCTCTTCCCTCCCAAAAGGGACGGGAATTTGGACGGCCTTTTTCAAACGGTCGGGGAACTCCAAAAACAGGGTCCGGATTATATTTCCATCACCTATGGCGCGGGCGGCTCCACCCGCGAGATGACCTACGATATCGCCGTTCGGCTCAAACAAGTGGGGGCCCTGCCCCTCATGCATTTCACCTGCGTGGGCCATTCCCGTAACGAGATCAAACAACTCCTGGAAAAGGTCAAGGCGGCCGGTATCGAGAACCTCCTGGCCCTTCGGGGAGACCCGCCCAAGGGGGAAACCGCCTTCGTCCCGCCCCCGGACGGGTTCGGTCACGCCAATGAACTGGTCGGGTTCATCCGTTCCCAGGGGTTCGATTTTTGCTTGGGGGTCGCCGGCTATCCGGAAGGCCACACCGAGGCCAAAAGCAAGGAAGAGGACCTGCGCCATCTCAAGGCCAAGGTGGAAGCGGGGGGCCAATTCGTCGTCACCCAATTGTTCTTCGACAACAAGGATTACTTCGATCTGGTGGAAAGATTGAGGGCCCAACAAGTGAAAGTCCCGGTCCAACCCGGTATCTGGATATTGACCGATTACAGTTGGATCGAAAAGATCTGCATCCTTTCCGGGGCCAAATATCCCCAAGCCCTCAAGGAAATGATGGAACCGATCAAGGGAGATAAGGAAAAATTCGCCCAGGCGGGGATCGAATACGCCAGCCGCCAATGTGAGGAACTTTTAAGGAACGGCGCTCCGGGCATCCATTTTTACGCCATGAACAAGAGCGGGCCGGTGACGGCGGTCCTCGAGAATTTAAAAAAGAAGGGCCTGACCTTCCATTGAGCCATTGAGGGGCCTGCGGGGCTAAAACCTTTTTGGGGTTTTTGCCAGTAACGCCCGGCTTCGCCTTTTCTTCCTTTGAACCCCGGATTTTTGGCTATATACTTAATGGGCCTCGAACATCCCACGTCTGGAGAAGGTAATGACCGACACTGCTTCCATTTTTAGCCGTCTCCGAAAAGTCCTGCAAAATACCTACTTTTTCCAATCCCTGAAGCTCAATGAGCTCGATGAGCTTATCGGGCATCTGCGCATGATACGGGTCCAAAAGGGCTATGAGATCATCAAGCAAGGGGACCCGGGGGACGCTTTTTACCTCGTCGCCTCCGGTAAGGTTTCGGTTTGGATGAAAAAGGGGTTCAGTAAAAAACATGTGGCCAATCTACAGGCCGATGACTTCTTCGGGGAAATGGCCCTCATTTCCAACGAGCCCCGGAACGCCACCATCACCGCCGAGGAAGTGACCGAGCTTTTCATCCTTCAACGTTACGATTTCGACAAGATCCTGATGAAGAACCCCGTCATCGCCCAGGAACTGAAAAAGTCCTATTTTGAGCGCAAGCAACGGAACAAGTAGGCTCCCAAGGTAATTGACAAGCCCCTGGAAGATTGGCATATTCACTGTCCGGTTTTCTGGGGATCCGTCGAACCCGTCGAGTTTTCCCCGTTGAACCAAACCCACCGGATGGCGGGGTAGCTCAGTTGGTTAGAGCGACGGTCTCATAATCCGTAGGTCGAGAGTTCGAATCTCTCCCCCGCTACCAATTTCTTCAACCTTTCCGGAAGTCCGCCATGAAGAGCCCTCTTTCAATCTCATCTTCCCCTTTTTCGGTCAAGGACCGTCTGATCGTCGGTGTTTCCGGCGGATCGGATTCCTTGGCGCTTCTTTCTTTATTGCGGGGACAATTGCCGAAGGCTGCCAAGCGATTGGTGGTGGCCCATGTCAATTACGGCCTCCGGGGCAGGGCTTCGGACAAGGATGAGGACCATCTGCGCCAATTGTGCCGCCGGGAAGGCGTGCCCTTTCATCGCCTGACGGTCAAAAATTTTTTGCGGACAGCCCGGACCCAAAAACGTTCCCCCCAAGACTTGGCGCGGGAAGTACGGTACCGCTATTTTCAAAAGCTCGTCCAAACCCAAAAGGCTTGGGGGGTGGCGGTGGGGCATCACTTGGAAGACCAGGCGGAAACCATCCTGGACCGGTTGCTCCGGGGTTCGGGTAGCCGGGGCCTTTCGGGCCTTCGACCCGTTCAAACCCTGAAATTCGGATCACAAAAAACATCTTTGAAAGTTTGGCGGCCCCTTCTTTCCTGTTCCAAGGCACAGCTCCAGGACCATTTGAAGGAAAAAGGTATCACTTGGAGGGAAGACCGCACCAATCGCCATGGTAAATACCGGCGCAACCAGATCCGGCAAGAGGTCCTGCCTTTCCTCTCGCGTTGGAACCCCAGCCTTTCCGCGGCCCTTTCCCGAATGGGTGAAGTGACGGCGGCTGAGGACGCTTACCTGGAATCCCTTATGGAAACGGTCGGCCAAAAATTGGGAAGCAAATGGGGAAAAGGCCAATATTCCTGTCAGGCGGGGCTCTTTGAAAAACTACCCTTGGCCCTGAAACGCCGCTGGATCCGGTCCGTAGCCGAAAGGCTTTCGGAAAAGGCCAGGGGTTTTTCCTTTGAGCGGATCGAGGAAGTCCTGTGGCTTTGGGAAGGCCGGGAGACGGGTCCCCGGGATATGGGTTTCGGTCTTTCGGCTGGAAGGAGCCAAAACCGGGCCTTTCTTCGCCGTTGAGACCGGTTACCCGCGGGAAAGAAACGCCGCTTGGCCCCCGAAAAGCCCCTTTTCCCCCGAGACCCCTTCCAAATGAAAAAAGAAGCGGGCTATGATACGATTCCTTGCTTCCAGGGAGTAAGATTCCTACTGTAAGACAAGATTTTCCGCGACATTCCACATGAGGAGTTTCCTTTTGAACCAGACCTTTAAAGTCCTAGCCGGATGGCTTTTGCTCTTCCTAGTCGTCTTTTATTTCGCCAACCAAATAAAGGGTACCAAGGGTCCCAGCGAATTGACCTATTCCCAATTCGTCACTTCCGTCCAGAACGGTGAGGTGGAATCGGTCACCAACCATCCCGACGACCATTTGGTCACGGGCATTCTCAAGGACAAGAAGAGCGAATTCACGGCCATCGTGCCGGACGACCCCAACCATTTCATGGACAACCTGCTCCTGGGCAAGGGTGTTGAGGTCAAATATGAGAAGCCCAAGAACAACTTCCTTTGGGCCATCCTCCTTCAATTGGGTCCCTTCCTCCTGGTGGTGGGTTGGTTCGCTTGGATGATGCGTCAAGCCCAATCGGGAAGTGGCGGCGCCATGGCCTTCGGTAAGAGCCGGGCCCGTTTGATGACCTCGGGACAACAAAAGATCACTTTCGCCGATGTGGCGGGAGTGGAGGAAGCCAAGACCGAATTGATGGAAGTGGTCGATTTTCTTAAGGACCCTAAAAAATACCAGGGTTTAGGCGGCAAGATCCCCAAGGGCGTCATCCTGTTGGGCCCCCCGGGCACGGGTAAGACCCTTTTGGCCAAAGCCGTGGCGGGGGAAGCGGGCGTTCCTTTTTTCTCCATCTCGGGTTCCGACTTCGTTGAAATGTTCGTGGGTGTGGGCGCGGCGCGTGTCCGCGACCTCTTCGAACAGGGCAAGAAGCACGCGCCCTGCATCATCTTCATCGACGAGATCGACGCCGTCGGCCGCCAGCGCGGGGCCGGTTTGGGCGGCGGGCACGACGAGCGCGAACAGACCTTGAACGCCATGCTGGTGGAGATGGACGGTTTCAACACCAACACGGGCGTCATCCTCATCGCCGCTACCAACCGCATGGACGTTCTGGACCCGGCCCTGATGCGGCCCGGCCGTTTCGACCGCCAGATCGTGGTGGACCGCCCCGACTTGGGCGGCCGCGAAGCCATCTTGAAGGTGCACGCCAAGATCATCAAAATGGCCGCCGAGGCGGACCTGTCGGTCATCGCCCGTCGTACTCCCGGCTTTTCAGGGGCGGACCTAGCTAACCTCATCAATGAAGCCGCCCTGCTGGCGGCCCGGCGCAACAAAAAGTCCGTGGAGATGCCCGAATTAGAAGAAGCTATCGACCGCGTTATGGCGGGCCCCGAACGCCGCACGCGCGTCATCTCAGAAGAGGAAAAGAAGATCGTGGCCTACCACGAGTCGGGTCATACCATCGTGGGGAAGATGGTGGACAAATCCCACAACGTTCATAAAGTCTCCATCATCCCTCGGGGTCACGCTTCCTTGGGCGCTACCTGGTACCTGCCCAACGAGGAACGCTTCCTGTCCTCTAAAACGGAACTGATCAACAGCATTACGGCCCTTTTGGGCGGCCGCTCGGCTGAAGAGCTGATCTTCGGCGACGTGACCACCGGCGCTGGGAACGACTTGAACCGGGCCACCGATATCGCCCGGGCCATGATCTGCGAGTATGGCATGAGCGAAAAACTGGGGTCCATCACCCTGGGTCGCAAGGATGATATGGTCTTCATCGGCCGGGACCTGATGAAGGAAAAGAACTATTCGGAACAAACCGCCCAGACGATCGACGCCGAGGTGAAACGCATCGTTGAGGAATGTCACCGTAAGGCGGTCGAAATCCTCAAAAAGAACCGCAAGATCCTCAAGACCATGGCGGAAGCCCTGTTGGAGAGGGAAGTGCTGGATAGCTCGGACGTGGACGACATTATGGCGGGGAAGAAACTCTCTTCCAAACCGCCGGCCCCCAAGGCCTCGGCGCCTCCTCCTTCCGGCGCGGGCACGGCGGAAGTCTCGCCGAACGTGGTCTTGAAGCCTCAGGCCGCCCCTTCCCAATCCGTGAAGCGCGGGGGCAGGCTTGGATAAGGTACGAATTGAAAAGGCCGTCCGTGAGATCCTACTGGCCATCGGGGATGACCCGAACCGCGAGGGTTTGAAGGACACGCCTAAGCGCGTAGCCCGCATGTACGAAGAGGTCTTTTCTTGTATTGGCAAGAACCCCAAGGAAGCCATCACTGTCTTCGAGACCGAGGGTCACGAGGAAATGGTCATCCTCCGGGATATCCCCTTTTATTCCATGTGTGAGCATCATCTGCTTCCTTTTTATGGGAAGGCTCATGTGGCTTATATCCCCCGCCGCGACCGTTTGGCGGGCCTCTCCAAACTGGCCCGGGTGGTGGAAATGGTCTCCCGCTGTCCCCAGCTCCAAGAACGCATCACGACCCAAGTGGCCGATACGTTGATGAAAGTCCTCAAGCCCCACGGGGTTTTGGTCATCGTGGACGCGGAGCATCTTTGCATGACCATGAGGGGCGTCAAGAAGCCGGGCGCGCGCATGACCACTTCGGCCGTCCGGGGCGTTTTCCGGAAAAACGACATCACCCGCAAGGAAGCCCTTCAGCTGATCGGGAAGTAGCCGATGCCGGTTTCTTTCCGGATCCTCCACCCCGAGCCTTTTTTGACTCCCGCGAGCTTGTCCCCGGACATCTTCTGCGCCGTCGAATTTCCCTCGAAAAATCCCGCCGCCCAACTCGAAAAAATTCTTCTTTCTTTTCCCCATTGTCGTCATGTGCGACTGGAAAAAAAGCCGCCTTACACGGTCCATTGGGCCCTTTCCCGGATCGCGGCTTTCCAGCTAGTCAAAGTCTTGAAGAAATTTCCTGAACTCTCCAGTCAAATGCGTAAGGGTTTGGATGGCTATCTTTCGGAGGGGTTTTGGGTCTTGAAGGGGCGGGGCTCCAAGAAGTTCAAATGGGACCGGCGCACCCAGGTCATGGGCATCTTGAACGTGACGCCCGATTCCTTTTCCGACGGCGGTTGGTACCTGGACCCGCGATTGGCCGTGGAGCGGGCCCTGAGACTGCAGGAAGAAGGGGCCGAATGGGTCGACATCGGGGGAGAATCCACACGCCCCGGCGCCCAGGCCATCTCGGCCACCGAGGAAAAGAAAAGGGTCCTGCCGGTCGTCAAGGCTTGCGCCAAGGCTCTGCGTATCCCCGTTTCGGTGGATACCTATAAGGCGGAAGTGGCTCGGGCGGCCGTGGGGGAAGGCGCCCAAATGATCAATGACATCGGGGCCCTGAGCCTCGACCCGCAAATGGGAAGGACCCTGGCCCGCCTCAAGGTGCCCGTCATCCTCATGCACATGAAGGGCAAGCCCCGCACCATGCAGAAGGACCCCTTTTACCGGGATGTCATCGGGGAGATCCTATCCTTTTTCCGAGAAAGGATGGACTACGCTGAAAGTTGCGGGCTCCCCGCGGAGAAACTCCTCCTCGATCCAGGCTTCGGCTTTGGGAAGAACCCGTGGCATAACTTGGAGATCACCCGGAGGCTTTGGGAATTCAAGGTCCTGGGCCGCCCCTTGGTGCTGGGCCCTTCCCGCAAATCCACCTTGGGGGTCCTCTTGGGCGGCGCCCCGCCCCAAGAAAGAGTTGAAGCCACCGCGGCGGCGGTCACGGCCGCCGTCCTTCACGGCGCCGATTTTGTCCGGGTTCACGATGTTCAAAGCATGGCCCGTGTGGTAAAAATAGCTGACGCCATTCGCTACCACTCGTCCAACCCCGGGGGCTAAGCCCGCCATGAGCAATCTCGATACCCTTTTTTCCAACTTCGAATGGACCGACTTCCTGGACATCCTGGTGGTCTCCTATCTGGTGTACCAACTTTTGCTCCTTATCCGCGAGGTGCGGGCCACCCGTATCGTCGCGGGGTTCGCCGTCTTGTTCCTGGCCACGATCGTCGCCAGCCAGCTTCACCTTCTGACCTTGGACTGGCTTTTGAGCAACCTGGGGCCCTTTTTCCTCATCGCTTTCGTGGTGGTTTTCCAGCCCGACCTGCGCCGCATCATCACCCAGATCGGGCGGGGCGGTTTTTGGGGCGGTGTTTTCCAGGGGGACGCGGTCCGCTTCAAAGAGATCACCGTGGCCACCCGCGAACTGGTCAAAGGCCGTCGGGGAGCCCTCCTTGTCCTGGAACGGGAAGATAGTTTGCAGGGCATTTTCGACTCGGGCACCAAGGTGGACGCGGACATTTCCTCCGAATTGTTGGTCACCCTTTTCGCGGCCCACGCTCCTTTGCACGATGGGGCTGTCATCATCCGGGGCGGCAAGATCGCCGCGGCGGGCTGCATCCTCCCTTTGAGCCAGAACCTGAACTTGAGCAAGTCCTATGGCACCCGCCACCGGGCGGCGGTTGGCATCACCGAGGAAACGGACGCCTTGGCCATTGTTATCTCGGAGGAGAACCACACCATCGCCTTTGCCATGGCGGGGAAGATCACCCCGGAGATCGACGCGGACACGTTGGAAGAGATGCTGACCCTTTATGGGACGAAGGTGGACTGATGAAACGTTGGCTTCTT
Organism: uncultured bacterium; assembly: GCA_964560635.1. GTDB lineage: Bacteria > Oederibacteriota > Muellerivitia > Muellerivitales > Muellerivitaceae > CAZLND01. The sequence goes on from CAZLND010000099.1 coordinate 7,794, forward strand.
GAAAACCTCGGCTTGAAACTGCTCGCGGTGCTCATCGCCGTTGGGCTTTGGGCTTATGTTGGCTCGCGGCAGGTCTATATGGAAAGGCGCACCTTGCCACTGGAATATAGGGATATGCCTCCTGGCGTGACCTTGGATTCGGGGGCAAAGACCTCAGTGGCGGTGGTCCTGACCGGCCGCACGGAAAACTTCAAGGAACTGGACCGGGATGAGCTCAAGGCTGTCGTGAGCCTGAAGGCTTATTTGCTGGGCCAGCGGGAAATGACCGTTCGCCCCAAGGTCCTTCCCCTTCCTGCCGGCATCAAGGCGGACCTTCAAGACCTTATGGTTCCTCTGGTGACCTTCAAGGATCCCAAGGAGAGGAAGAAGAAATAATGGCCTTTCTCTGCGTGAACATCGACCATATCGCCACCCTGCGGCAGGCCCGACGGGAAGAGGAGCCGGACCCGATCGAGGCGGCTCGTCTAGTGGAGAAGGCTGGGGCTCGCGGCATCACCGTGCATTTGAGGGAAGACCGTCGGCATATCCAAGACCATGACGTGACCAGGCTTCGGAAGAGCGTTAAAACCAAATTGAACCTCGAGATGGCCGCCACGGATGAAATGGTCCGTATCGCCCTCGCCGTAAAGCCTGACCAGGTTACCCTGGTCCCCGAAAAACGCCGGGAACTCACCACCGAAGGCGGTCTGGCCCTATCTTCCTCGCTGGGCCGTTTCGAGAAAGTCATCGACCGCCTGCAATCCAAGGGCATACCCGTGTCCCTCTTCATCAACCCCGACCTGAAAGACATCCAACTTTCGTCCCGCTTGGGCGCCACCTTCGTTGAGCTCCATACCGGGCGTTACTCCCAAGCCTTCCGGAAAAAAGGGGACCTTAAAAAAGAATTTTTGGCCATCGCCGCGGGGGCTCGTTTGGCCAAGGCCCTGGGACTTCAGGTCCACCTGGGACATGGATTGACCTATCAAAATGTGGCGCCGGTGGCGGCCCTTCCCGAGGTGGAAGACCTGAACATCGGCCACAACATCATCGCTCACGCTTCTATGGTAGGATTAGAGAAGGCGGTCAGAGAGATGCTGGTGATCCTAAAAAAAGCCAAGAAGGGTTAAGG
>CAZLND010000100.1:0-8840 GCA_964560635.1 uncultured bacterium
GTGGGCCACTCTTCGCAATGACAACGAACATCCTCTTCACCCCTCATAATCCGATACTCGGCGCTCGACCGTGACCTTCTTGACCAACTCCACCACCTTCGAATGTTCCGGATGCTTTTGATAGGCTTCCAGATCCTTTTGACTATCGAATTCGGAATAGATCGAGACATCGCTAGCGATATCGGCGGGGTTGGTGTTGATGCCCACCTCCAACATGCGTATCTCGGGAATTTTCCCTATCAAGTCCTCCAAAGCCTTCTTCAATCGAACGGCTAATTCTTTTTTTGGCTGTCCATCGACTGAATCCTTGAGCTTCCATAACACGATATGCTTGATCATTAAAAAGGCCTTTTTCACCACCAAGGGCACCAAGGGCACCAAGGAAGGCAAGATAAATTAGGTAAAGCTTCCAACAAACCGTTAAATTTTAATGGTTTAAATCATGATTAGCCCAGCTATTAGGTTTTAAAAACCTTTTAAAATCAAGTCGTTCTTGGTGCCCTTGGTGCCGTTCCCCTTGCGTTCCTCAAGGGGTTGGTTCAAGCGTCTCGCTTTTGCGCTTTAAACTACCTTTAAAAGGGGTTAAGTTAATTGGCCGACGCAGGAAAAACAGGAGGAGCCGCAATGGGATTACTTTCAGGGAAGAAAGCCTTCATCTTCGGGGTGGCCAACGACATGTCCATCGCCTGGGGCATCGCCAAGGCCCTTCACGCCGAGGGCGCCGAACTGGGTTTCAATTTCTTGGGCGAAGCCTTGGAAAAACGCGTCCGCCCCTTGGCCGAATCGGTCAATGCCAAGCTCATCCTTCCCTGCGACGTGGCCAAGGACAATGAGATCGAGGCCCTCTATAAAGAAGTAGAGAAAGCCTGGGGAAAATTCGACATCCTGGTCCATTGCATCGCTTTTGCCAACCGGGACGACCTGAAGGGCACCTTCACCAACACCAGCCGCGCCGGTTTTCAACTGGCCATGGATATCTCGGCCTATAGCCTTATCGCCATCACCCGCCCGGCCGTTCCGCTCTTGAACGACGGGGCCAGCATCATGGCCCTGACCTATTACGGGTCCGTGAAGGTCATCCCCAACTACAACGTGATGGGCGTGGCCAAGGCCGCTTTGGAAGCCAATGTGCGTTACCTGGCCTATGACCTGGGCCCGAAGAACATCCGCGTTAACGCCATCTCGGCGGGCGCCATCAAGACCCTGGCCTCCTCGGCCGTGGGCGGCATCAAGACCATGCTGAAGGCTTCGGAGGAGATGACTCCCCTTCGCCGCAACGTCTCGCAGGATGAGGTGGGTGGAACGGCCGTTTATTTGGCCAGCAACCTGTCCTCAGCTGTCACCGGCGAGATCCTTTACGTGGATGCCGGCGCCAATATCGTGGGCATGAACCTGGATATAAAGAAGGAAGAACCCGCGCCCGCTAAGCCTTAAGCGGATTTCCGGCTTTCTTCGGAACCTACTGAACAATAAGACCTGGTCTCCACCTTTTGGGGGGCCAGGTTTTTTATTTCCATCTCCATCGGCAGGGTGTCTTCCCTTTCCATGTCGGGAACCCTCACTTCCACCGCGCCCCGGGGCGCCCAATCGCTCGAGTCGGGAGACAATAGGAAATCCAACACCAATTCCTGGTTCGATTTGACCAGGAACCGGCAACGATGGAACTTGGAAAAATCCAGCGACTTCCCCAATCCCAGCGCGAAAGACTGCAGTTCGGCCGCGTGCAGGGGCCACTTCTGCTTTTCCAACCGGAAGATGCCCATGATGCCTAGGATCTTCTCCAACGACGGCTTAATTTCTTTCATATAGAAACCCTCCTGTACAGATTGATGAAAAAGTCCGAAAGGAAGACTTTTTCGTATCTACGTCGCGAATCACCCCATCAAAACCGATGGGGTTCAAGAACGATTCGCTCCCAACCCTTGACTGTAGACAGGGTGTTAAGGCGTTTTTTTCTGCACCCTGTTAGCTTGATGATCAGCGGTGTATCCAATTTTTCTCTTCGGTGGCACTGACGGTGCCACCAATTGGCGGATGGCGTCGAACACCACCGCGAATTGACCGTCATATCTCTTCTCAAGTTCCTCGATCTTGCGGGCTAACTCGGTGTTGGACGCCATAAGCTGGCGAAGCTTCACGAAGGTGCGCATGATCTGAATGTTCACTTTGACGGCTTTGGGACTGTTGAGGACGCTGGAAAGCATGGCCACGCCTTGTTCGGTGAAGGCGTAAGGGAGGTACCGTCGTCCCCCTCTTCCCTTCTTTGAGATTGCATTTTGCAATCTCAAACGTTTGGCCTCCTCGGTCGTTAGCTGGAACATAAAATCATCCGGAAAGCGTTTAATGTTTCTTCTCACCTGTTGATTTAAATAAAAGGTTTGGATCCCATAAAGAACGGCCAATTCGTTGTCCAACATCACTCTAAATCCACGGATTAAATAAATTGAATTTTCTACTTTCTCGATCTCAACCATCTTGATCCCCCCCCTCTCTTCAAGGTTGCAAATTGCAACCTTGAATATCTCCAAAACTTAAAATCACAATTTTTGATTACAAGTCCGGTCCGGCTTTGAGGTCGCAAAACGCGACCTCAAACCAACAGCCCTGCCTGACGGAATGAAAAATGTCCCTCGGCGGCCAAGATCAAATGGTCATGCACCGTCACGCCCAAAGCGCGGGAGGCCGCCAATATCTGGCGGGTGAGGGCCTTGTCCCCCTCGGAAGGCTCTAAACTTCCCGCCGGGTGGTTATGGGCCAGGACCAGGCCCGTGGCGTTGAACTCCAAAGCCCTTTTCAATATCTCCCGGGGATAGACGGCCGTGTGATCCACCGTTCCTTCCTGAAGGATCTCGTAAGCCAACAAGTGGTTGCGGTGGTCGAGGAACACCACCATGAAGACCTCCCGCGGTTTGGTCCCGATCTGTTCCTTTAAGAAGGAAGCCAACACTTCCGGGCTGGTAATGGGACGGCCCCTTTTGAAATCTTCTTTAAGGGCCAGGCGGAACAGGTCGCCCATGGCCTTGAAGTGAATAGCGCTTTGGGGCGGCAATTCGCCCAATGTTTGAAGGGACGAAAGGTCCGCTTCCAGGACGCGGCGCAGGTTCGAAAAAACGGCGAGAAGTTTCTTGGCATAAGGCTTGGTATCCCGGTGCGGGATGGAAAAAGAAAGGAGCAGTTCCAGCAGTTCGTAATCCTTCAGGGCCCCGGCCCCCGCGGCCGCGTATCTTTCCCGCAGACGCTTGCGGTGCCCCAGATGATCGGGCAGGGGGTCTTCCCGGACCTCCATTTTCAGGGTTTTATCCACATCCAATTCGACCATGGTGTCCTCCACACATTTTTCTTGACGGAGAATACAGTCGTATACTAGTATACACCCGTATTCTTTTCCACCAAAAAAGGGGGACACCATGGCACCATCCGAAGAAAGCCTGACCGACATCCAGCGTGAGGTGTTGAACTACGTCCAAAGCCACCTGACCCAGACCCACCGCCCGCCGACCGTGCGGGAAGTGATGCGGCATTTCAAATGGAACTCCCCCCAAAGCGCGCGCAAGCATCTTTTGGCGCTGGAGGAAAAAGGTTATTTGGAACGCGAGGACCATACGGCCCGTGGATTGAAACTGGTGGATGACTCGACTGTGGGACTTTCCATCCCGGTGCTCGGCAAGGTCGCCGCCGGTCTTCCCCTTTTGGCGGAAGAGAATCGCGAAAGTACCATGGTGGTCGATCCTTCCATGGCCCGCGGCGGACGAAGCCTCTTCGCCCTGACCGTCAAAGGGGATTCCATGATCAACGCCCATATCCTTCCGGGCGACAAGGTCATCGTCCAACAGACCAGTCACGCTTCCCCGGGCGAGATCGTGGTGGCTCTGATCGAAGGCGAAGCCACGGTGAAGACCTTCAAAAAGACCTCTTCCAAGATCATCCTGGAACCAGCCAACCCCAAATATCAGCCCATCGTGGTAACGGAGAACCAAGACTTTCGCATCATCGGGAAGGTCGTCGGGGTCTTCAGCCCGAGATAACTTCAGCTGACAGCCGATAGCTGATAGCTGACCGCTACCTTCCAAGGAGAACCTATGGCCACTTTTTCACATTCGATCGGGTACCCTTTTGCCCAAGAACCGCCTACTCCTTTTTCCGCGCCATCCCAGGGCTTCCTATATGAAGTGTCCTTACGAACCCCTCTCTATTCCCAATGGCTGAAAGAACTGCCGGGCTTCCATCGTCTCCTTCAAACCCTTTTCCAAGGGGAACTGCTGGGCCAATATGAGTTGGTCGATCTCGTGGTCTGGCCCGAGGGTCTTTTCGTCCGCCTCTCGTTGAAAGGCTCCTCTTCCCTTTCGGATTTCCTGACGTATCTCAAGGAACGGACCGTTCCCGCCGGGGAACCTTCTTTCGACTATTGGGTCGCGGAACCCCAATGGCTCCGCCTCGTCCCCCCGGAACGGTTCGAGGAATCGGAACGCCATTTCCTCAGCATCCTTCAACGTCACCAGGCCGAAATGATCGACATGGCCCCCGCTTCCCCCGGACTTTTCTTTTATTACCGGAACCAGTGGCACGCTTCCTAAAAACGGCGGTGCATCCATGGACCCTCAGCTGTCCACTTCCTATTCGCCCGTCTACACCGAGATCGACGACGATCCCAAGGAAGTGGAATATATCGAGATCAAGGTCAAGTCCGCCCTCCATCACACCCGCCTTCCCTATAGCCCCAAACCCTTTTATTACACGCTGAATCTTTATCGGGGATGCCGCCACGGCTGTCCCTTTTGTTTCGCCCGTTACACCCACTGGTTCCTCGGCTTCCAGAATTCCTTCGATTTCCAACGCAAGATCCAGGTAAAGATGAACCTATTGGAAGTGCTGGACCAGGAACTCTCTGAGCCGCGGCGCAAGAAGGACTGGGTGAGCCTGGGCGCGGCCACCGACCCTTACCAACCCGCCGAGAAGAAGTACCGGCTGGCGCGCGGGGCCTTCCAGATCTTGGCCAAACACTCCTGGCCCGCGGTCTTTTCCACCAAATCGGACCTGGTCTTAAGGGACCTGGATGTCCTCAAAGAGGTCGTGGACCGTTCCGCCGGGGGCGTGGCCATGACCCTAACCACCTTGAAGCCCGAGTTGCAAAAGATATTGGAGCCCCATGCCGTCACCATTGAGCGCCGTTTGAACGCCCTTCGGGCCCTGAAAGCCGCTGGCATTCCCTGCGGGATCCACCTGATGCCCATCATCCCCTTCGTGACGGACAGCGACGAGGCGATCGAGGGAATGGTGAAGACCGCCGTGGACATCGGGGTGGATTACTTCGTTTATAACATCCTTCGCTTGCGGGGAAAGGTCGTGAAAGGCTATTACCTGGAGGTTCTGAAAGGCTACGACCGCCAATTATTCCTCAACACGCTCAAACTTTACGGGGGCCGTCCCTATCCTCCAGAGGCTTATTCGGAACGCATCTACGCCAAGGTGAAATTTTTCAGGGAGAAATGGGGCTTCAAGAACCGCTGGCGGGAATATTTCATGGACAAGCAGCTCGACTTGTTTTGAATTTCAGGACGACTTTCAAAATTCGATCCCACCCCAGCGGTGCTTCGCACCGCACAGAGGCACTGTTAAAAAGCCATTGATCCGTTGGCTATTCCGAACTGTATCTTCGTGGTTCCGAAGGAACCGGTGGTGAAGATCTTTTCTATGAACAGCCGCCGATCGCGACCCGCTTAAGGCTGTCGTTGGACCCCGAAAACCATCTCTTCATCGGATCCGGTCTTTTCATCATGGCTCTGGGATGGCGGGAAGATGTGATTGGCTTGGGAATGGACGACTTCCTCCAGATTGAGGATCTTGTCGGCCACGCGGATCATTTCACGGCTTTGGGCGTCCGGAAAGACCGCCAGTTCCACATGCTTGCCCAATTCCTTGACCAAGCCGATGGGAGGCGCGAAATCCTGGTCCTCGGTCACGACGATGGCCGTGTCATAGAAATCCCGGGCGGCGTAATAGACCATGTCGGCGGCCATGCGGACGTCCACTCCCTTTTCCATGCGGTGGCCTTCCCGGTTCTGGATGATGCGCCCCAAACGCAATTCCAGGTAAGGAGTGCGGTCGAGGGAATCGAAGAAGGATTGCTGGCTCTTGGCTTTGTCGGAGAAATGGGTGGAATCGAAAACGGCGTTGTAATAGTAGGTCCGGACCAATTTACGGCCCGCCCCGGCCAATGCCAGGGAGAACTGGTAGTAATCGACCCGCGTCATCTTATTGTTCCGTTTGAGGGCGAAATAAAGGTTGCTACCGTCGATGAAGACGCAGACTCGGGACATGGGGCACCTCTTTCATATTTTCCGCAAAATACGCAGATTGATATTAGGCCGAAGGAATGGGCATCCCCTGGGCCAACCGCATTCGCCTTCGAGGACCTCTTCCACCGGATGTGGACGCACCCAGCCTGGCCTCGAAAACCATTGGTAATACGCTACTCTTGATTCAAAAAGCTGGCAAGAGGGTCTTTGGTTTTTTGGGGAAATCCGGGCAGAACGGGCTCCGGCAAGGGGGCTTGAAATGTTTTTTGTCAGAACTTGGCTGGGTTTTGGTCACGAAAAAGTTGCAAAAATTGGAAGGCCGCCACCACGAGGGCGTGTTGGATGCCCCCCTTTTGGATGAGGGCGGGGATCTCCTTCAGGTCGTAAAGCTTCACTTCCAGTTCCTCGGCTTCATCCAGTTTAAGGTCGGCCACTTTCCGCGCTCCCAGCGCTAAAAAAAAGAAACAGGTATTGTTCAAGATGGCGGGATTGGGATGGACCTGCCCCAAGGCGTGCCATTCGGCGGATTCGTAGCCCGTCTCTTCCAGCAGTTCCCGCCGAGCCGCCTCCATCGGGGGTTCTTCTTGATCAACCGCCCCTCCCGGCGTCTCCAAGCTGAGCTGGCCTGTTCCGTGGCGGTATTGGGAGACCAATATCACTTTTTGATCGGGAGTAATGGCGATGATGTTGGCCCAGTTGCGGGTGGTCAGGACATAAAAGGGATGCTTTTTACCGGTAACGGGGGAAGAGCTTTGATGCACCTGCACTTGGAAGAAGCCGCAGTCGTAGTCGACCTTTTGTTCGTGTTTTTTCCAGGGTTGGATCACTTAGGTTTCCTTATGGTCGGCTTGTGGTAACAGGCGCTCTATGAGGAGGCCATCTTTGGGTTCTATTCTTTGGATTTCGACAGGGGAAAGCAAGACGAAGCTCAGGTCCGCTTTCGGCGGGGAGCAGGGGCCTTTTGGGCGCTCAAATAAACTTCCCGATAGATGGCTAAAAAGGCCAGGCCCATTGAAAGGATGATAGGACCCAGGAAAATCCCGAGGAATCCGTAGACCTTGAGTCCGCCGATAGTGGTGAAAAAAAGCCAGAAAAGCGGGAGCTTGGCCTCACTGCCGATGAGCCAGGGCCGCAGGATGTGGTCAAGCGCGGTCAAAAGGATCCCCCAAACGGTCAGGCCCACCGCCGCTGCCGTTTGGTCCTGATAAAAAAGCCAGGCCGCCACCGGCACCCAGACCCAGGTCACGCCCAGGAAAGGGATGAAGGAAAGGATGAAAACCGCCAACCCCAGCAGCACCGGCACGGGCACTCCTACCGCCACGAACCCAATGGTGGAAAGGACGCATTCGACCAAGGCGGTCACGAAGATGGCCCGAACGACCGCCGTGACCGTCACCGAAAAGGTGTGGGCCACTTTGGTTTGATGCCCCTTTTCCAAGGGAAGGAATTCGATGGCCTTAAAGGCCAGGCGCGAACCATCCCGGAAAAAGAAGAAGACCGCCACACAGACCAGCACGGCTTCCAGGATGAACCCGGCCAGGTTCTCGAAGATGAAGGAAACTTTTTTAAGGACTTCCTGGGAAAGGTTCTGGAAAAGGGCCGCCATTTTCTCCTGGAGCAAAGCGTCGGACTGGGTGGAAGTGATGCCCCAGGACTCGAGCCAAGTATCGATGTTCAGGGACTTCAATTTATCCACCAGCCACTGACTTTTCTCGGCCCAGGGAGTGCTGGAAAGCAAGGCATGGGCTCGGGGGAGTTCACGGCCTAGGTGGACCACCATGGTAAAACCGGGCAGGAGAAGGAAAGCCACGACGACGACCGTTGATAAAAGAGCCGCCAGGGTCGGGCGGTTACCCGTCCACCGCAACATTCGGGAATGGAAGGGATAAAAGACCAGGACCAAGATGGTGGACCAGACGAAGGCCCTCAGGAAAGGCTCCAATAAGGAGAAGAGCAGGCTCAAGAGCCCGGTCAAAAGCACGAAAAAAGCGATGACGAAAATATTCTGGCGCGTGATCTTCAGTTGGGGTCGCATGCCAACCTTCCATTGGGATCCGATTTTAAAAGAGGTTGGTATAGTACCGATTCCCTCTAACTCCCGGAAGGAAGATCGGCACATAGCCTCTCCAAAGTTTCGCCCATTGTACAGGAAGGGCAGCTTAAAAAGGCCGCCTTTGACGGTTTGCCCCCTTCCGCTTTCGGCCTTGAATGTGGAAGCCTTCCGAGTGTATTGTTTGGAATAACCGGGAAACAGGGGAAAACTTCATGGCTTCAAAACCTTCCGCCTCACTGAGATCCTATTCCGGTCCTCCCTTTTCCCCGATCGCCCGGAAGACCCTAAAGGAAGCTTGGGGTCTTTTTGTTTTTTCAGCGATCTTCGCGCTCCTCTTCGACCTCTTCTATGCCTACGGCATCGAATTGAAAGATATCTTTAAAAGCCTGGACCTTGCGCTGGGAACCTACCGCTACAGCACCAGCACCGTCATACCCGGCATGACCAAAGTGGCCTGGCAGCTCAAGAAAGACACTTTCATCAAGGAAATA
>CAZLND010000101.1:0-8056 GCA_964560635.1 uncultured bacterium
GACCCGACCCCTTCCCCCAATTCGGCTTCCTTGCCGAGCGAAAAACTAACGCCGACCGAACCAGCCGAAACCCGGCAATATGTCATCGAGGACCTAAAGGGGTCCGCGCTTATCTTTGAGGAAGGCTCCACCCAGGGCATAAAGGCCACCGAAGAGGAGGTTGTGGGGAGCGGAGATGAGATCATTACCAAAACCGATTCCGAACTGACCTTGACCCTGGACGGGGCCACTTTGATCCGCGTCCCGGCAAATAGTGACGTCAAACTGGACCAGTTGATGCCAAATGGTTCCAAAGGCTTCACCAGCCACCTGAAACTGATCGAAGGAAAAGTCCTGTGCGAGGTGGAACGACTCGTGGAGACCCAGTCCGACTTCGAGGTCTCCGCCGGCGGGGTGATCTGCGGCGTCCGGGGCACGGCTTTTGAGGTCCAAAAGCATGGTCAATCGATCAACGCCAACACTTTCCACGGCATGGTCGAAATGAAAAAAGGGACCTTGGTGCGCCAGGTCTCGGCGAACCAACACCAGGCTTTCTCTTTTAAGAGCGGGATATTCTCTTCGGTCCGTTCATTGGACGCCGACGAAAAAAGCCAATACCGGACTTGGACCTTAAAGAGGGACAGAGTCCTCGAGAAGCGCGCGCAGCGAATGGCGGTCCTAAGGTCCCTCGCCGATCTCCCATCCGAGGATCGGACCCAACTCTTGAGGGATGTTTCAAAGGCAAAACCACGGGAGCGCGTCAAAAAACTGCGTCAACTTCTCCAAAAGACCTATATTCCAGAACCGAATATCAAACTCCAGAACAAAAGCGAACAAGGACCGGGCGCCAAATCCGAGAAGCAAAGCCAAAAAATCAACCAAAGCAAAATGGGAAGGAACCGGAAGGCCAAATCCTCAGCACACAATGTCACAAACAAAAACCAGGGTAAAAAGACCTCAAAGCCGACCAGCCCTAAAGACCTGAAGAAACATCCCGTCAAAAACACTTCCCAAAAGAATTAAGCCCGCCTTCGACCCGCGACCGTTCCCGCACCCCCTGATTGCAGGACCTTCGCCACTTCGGCGCCGAACAATATGACCGTCCAAGAGAGATAGAACCATATCAAGATGACCGGGACCACCCAAAGGGCCCCATAAACATGGGACCTTTCCAAAACCTTGAGGGTATACCAATTCATGCCCCACCGGGCCACCTCCAATAGAACCGCCGCGGCCAGTCCCGCTAACAAGGCCGCCTTTCGCCGCACCTTCTCATTGGGAAGCCACAAATACATCCATGAACAGGCCGCCCAAAGGAACACGAATGGTAAGGCTTTGGAGAATATCCAGTGAGGGACGAAAGAAGATATCCAATGCCACTGGTCAACCCAACCTTTTAAAACCAACAGCAAGACCGCAAGGATGGGTAATCCCATAAAAAAAACCACATGACGGAACATCTGGGCAAAAAGAGGCCTCGGCTTCCCAACATCCCATAGAAAATTGAACGACCCCTCCACATCCCGCAACAAGAGAAAGACAACAACCACAAAACCGATGAACCCGATCAACCCAACCTTTTGGGAATGAAGAGCGAATTTCTTCATCGAAAAGCGGATCTGTTGTTTTCCCACTTGGTTGAGCTGTTGAAGGTTTTTGGGTTCGGAGGGGTCGAGCAAAGAGCTGTCGGTTTGGATCTGAACGGGATAGATGACGTCCACGATCTGGTCCAAGACCTGTTCTCTTTTCTGACTAAAGGCGTCGTTGGCCAATACGACCATGACCAGGGCCAAGGCAGGGACCAGGGCCAACAAGGTCTTGAATGCCAAGGAACTGGCGTAGAGACGTTTATGACCTTTGGTCGGACGACGGCTACCCCGAAATACCTGGCCGACCGCCCAAAAGAGATCCTGGAGGTCCACCCATAACCCTTGCGGGGATGGTTTTAGCTTGGAGCTCCCATGAAAAAAAGGCATGCGTCCCTCACAAAGGGGATAAAATGAGGACCATTGTAAGTGAAATTTCCCTAACAACCACTTCAAAGGTCCTTATGCCTTCTTCCAGATCCCTGCCTCTTCGCTACCAGACGCCCACTCACTGGGCCTCCCAAGTCCTCGAGAAACCCTTGGAGCTCCTCAGTGACCAGGCGTACCTGGAAAAAAAGGCCGCCAACAATGCCCTTGAGTTCATGAATTTATGGCCAGGCCCTCGCGCGCCCCTCCATTGGTTATCTTCGGTGGCTACCATCGCCAAGGACGAGGCGCTCCATCTCCAAATGGTCCTCAAGCTTTTGGAGAAACGAGGCGGTGTGCTTCAGGCTTCTCATAAGAACCCTTACGCGGCCGATCTCCGCCGTCTCATTCGTTCCGGAAAGGGAGCCCAGGAATTGGTGGACCGCCTGTTGGTATCCGCCCTCATCGAAGCTCGTTCCTGTGAAAGGTTCGAGCGCTTATCGGAAGTCGCGAACGACGCGGAGCTCTTGAAGTTCTACCGGAGTTTGCTCATTTCGGAGAACGGCCACTACAGGCTTTTTGTGGACATGGCGAAAAAGGCTCTTCCTTCTAAAGAGGTCGAGGCCCGCTGGGATCATTTATTGGATGCAGAAGCACAAACCATTCGATCCCAATCCCCTGGTCCCCGTATACACAGCGGTATCGGTTAACTCGTCCCCACCCGAAAGATCATCCAATTATTTAAAAACCACCATTGACTTTCGGCTTTGGCTCCTGTATTTAACTAATAAGTTAAATAACTAAGAGGTTAAACAATATGCCGACCGATCAACTTAGTGGGACCTTCCAAGCTTTGGCGGACCCCACCCGGCGGGCCATGATGGCCCGTCTGACCCAGGGGGAAGCCTCGGTGCAGGAACTGGCCAAGCCTTTCAAAATGAGCCTGCCGGCCATTTCCCGGCACCTGAAGGTGCTGGAAAAAAACGGGATCATCGTGCGCCGTAGCCGGGCGCAGCAACGCCTTTGCAAACTCCAGACTAAACCCATCAAGGACGCGGTGGATTGGCTGGAGCACCATCGCAAACTGTGGGAAGAACGGCTGGACCGTTTGGATGAATATTTGAAGGAAATTCAGTTCAAGCAAAAGGAAAAGGAGAAAAAGCATGACCGCGACAGCAAATAAACCCAACGAGATCCGGTTGTACCGCATCTATGACGCCCCGGTGAAAATGGTTTGGGATGCCTGGACGACTGACCAGGTGGCCCAATGGTGGGGCCCAAGGGGGTTCACGATCACCACCCACAGCAAGGACATCAAGCCAGGCGGCACATGGCATTACACCATGCATGGTCCCGACGGCATCGACTATGTCAACAAAACCAAATATTTCGAGGTTGAGACCTATTCCCGCATGGTCTACGACCACGGCGGCAACGACGAAAAGAAACCCCTGTTCCGGGTCACCGTCCTCTTCAAGGAAGTCGGCGGTAAGACCCACATGGATATGACCATGGCCCTGCCCACGGCCGAAGCGGCGGACCAGACGCGCAAATTCATCAAAAAAGCCAATGGTGATTCTACCTGGGACCGTTTGGCCGAATACCTTGAGAAAGACATCAAGAAGAAAGAGGTCTTCTTCATCAATCGCTCTTTCCAAGCGCCTTTGGACCTCATGTTCGAGGTCTGGTCGAACCCGGAGCACGTGGCCCGTTGGACTGCGCCCACGGGGTTCACCATGAAGTTCATCAAGGCGGATATCCGGCCCGGTGGCGAGAGCTTTTATTCCATGTCCGACGCCAGCGGCCAGCACACCATGTACGGCAAGGCCAAATACCTGGAGATCACCAAGCCAAGCCGTATCGTTTATTCCCAACAATTCGCCGACGAGAAGGGGAACGCGGCACGCCATCCCATGAGCCCCACTTGGCCGGAGACCATGGTGACCACGGTGGTCTTTACAGCCGAGGGGCCCGACCAGACCCGCGTGACCCTGACTTGGGAACTCACCGATAAGGCGACAGCCGTGGAGATGGACACCTTCGTTAAGGCCAAGGCCGGCATGAGCGGCGGCTGGACCGGTTCGTTCGATAAGTTAGAGGAGTATCTTTTGGAAAACCAAGGAGTGAAAAAATGAAAAAAGAACGAATGATCGAGCTCGCTTACTTCCTGCTAAGGGTGGTGTCAGGACTGCTCTTCCTGCAAGCCGGGGGCATGAAGATGCTGGACTGGTTTGGCGGCATTCCCGCCCAATTCGGGGGACACCCTCACTTCCCCACCGAGGTCTGGTTCGCCGGGGTTCTGGAGCTCTGTGGAGGCACCCTGATCCTTTTAGGGCTTTTCACCCGGTGTGTGGCCTTCGTTCTTTCGGGTGAGATGGCCGTGGCCTATTGGCAAGCCCACGCCCCTCAGGGTACCTGGCCCATCCAAAACCACGGGGAACCCGCGGTGCTCCTTTGCTTCATCTTCCTGCTCTTCGCCGCCTATGGGGGTGGTGCCTGGAGTTTGGACGCCTTGATCGCCGGGAGGAAAAAATGACACCCGTCCCTACCGACTTCAAGGATAAGGCCCATCCCAAGGACTTAGTCCTGAAACGCAGCCTTCAGGCCCCCCGACCGCTCGTCTTCGAGGCGCTCACCAAGGCCGAGCATCTGGTCCATTTCTGGGCCCCCAAGCCCTTCACGACCCAAAACTGCAAGGTGGACCTTCGTCCGGGCGGACGTTGGACCTACACCTTCCGCTCACCCGAAGGCCAAACGCATGATTGCGAAGCCTTCTATGAGGCCGTCGAAGAACCCAGCCGCCTGGTGATAACCCAAGCGGTACCGGGCCCTGGCGGGATCCCCTTCTTCCGTATCCGCCAGACCTTCCACTTGAAGGAACGAGGCAAAGAGACTGACCTGCTATTGGAGATCAAGGTCTTGGAAGCGAACCCCGGCAGTGAGCCCTTCCTGGGCGGGATGGAACAAGGGACCAACATGACCCTGGACAACTTAGTGGAATACCTAAAATAACCCTTCAATCGTTCAAGAAATTTGTTGAATGGCCTTGGTGAAGGTTTCGACGTCCTGGGCGCCGGAAAGTCCGATCTTGCCATTAAGAACAAAGAACGGCACTCCATTGATGCCCAGGTCGTAAGCCTTTTCCTCCGCTTCCCGAACATCCGCTTCGTAGTCATCCCCGGCCAATAGTTCTTGGACCTTCTTTAAGTCCAGTCCCGCCGAAACAGCTAATTCAGTTAAAACAGCCACATCCCCCAAATTCTTTCCCTCGGTGAAGTATCCCCTAAAGAAAGCGTTGTGAGTTTCATTTGCCTTCCCTTCCTTTTCAGCCAGCCACAGGACCCGGTGGGCATTGAAGGTATTAGGGGTTTTTTGAATGAGGTCGAAGCGATAATCGATACCAACCACTTTACCCAAGGCCGTAAGACGGGCGTGTGCCGCGTCCAGCGCATGAACGCTGCCGAACTTGGCGGCTAAATGCGCTTTGTGGTCCAAACCTTCCAGCGGGGTCGCGGGATTCAATTCATAAGGCATGAATCGAACATGGGCTTCTTGGACTTTTCCAGCCCGCTCCAACGCGGTTTCCAATCGCTTTTTGCCCAAGTAACACCAGGGACAGATGACGTCCGAATAGACCTCGATTTCCAGTGACATGGGACTCCTTAAGTGGATCCAACTTAAGTTACGATGTGGCCGAAATCAAGGCGCCCGCCACGCGACCTATTCTTGTGAACACAAAAAAACGACGCGAGGCTCTCCTTCGGGGTCTCGGATAACTCCCGGCAGGGTTTCCCAATCCGAAACGATGACTTTCGAAAATCCTTCCGCAACCAACCATTGATGGACCCTTTCAATGGGAAAGCTATAGTTGATGACCTGGGTTTCGAAGGACTGTCCGTCCCAAATTCCTGTGATCAACATCGATGCGCGCCTGGATTCAGGCTCGAAGGAACGGGCGATCCTAACCTCGCCGGCCGGAAAGCTTCCCTCTTCGCTATCTGTCCATTCCCGAAGACCTTTTTGGGTATGGTAATCAAAAACGAACCAACCACTCTCCGCGAGGCCCGTTCGAACGGACCGAAAGCACCCCCTAAGGCTTTTTTCCGAATCTAAATGGTTCAAACTGTTATAAGTTGAAAAAGCCAATCCGAATGGACCCTTCAGTTCAAAACGGGATAGGTCCATTTGCGCCCAATCAACTTGTCCCGAAACCTCGAAACGACGACAACCTGCCCGGGCAATGTTCAACATATCTGGAGAAATGTCGAGCCCAGTGACAGGATAACCCGCCTCCAAAAACCGAAGGACCGCTTGCCCCGTGCCACAACCTAGATCGAGGACCTTTGGCCTAGTTGTAGCGATGGTTTGGGAGCCGAAGAAGCGGAGCAAGAGCAATGCCGCCTTATCCGCATGGCCCCCGAAAAGGTTGTCATAAACGCCCGCGAAGCTTTTGCCGTAGTTTTCCATTCGGCTCCAATGAACTTCAAATGATCGCTCTTAATTTTAATTGAATTTACCAACGGTCGGCGGTTCAATTGAATCAGGCCATCAAGATCAAAGGCCGATCGGGAGGATAACATGAGGGACCAAGTCACGAAGTTTAACGAAAAGGGCGAAGGAATGCTGAAGATGATCCTATTAGCCGCTATCTTGATCGGGGGTGGTTATTTCGCCCTGCAATATTTCGGTTTCTTGGGCAATGGCAACCCGGCCCAAACCGCTCCCCAAGCCGCCGTCACCCCGACCGGAGGAGCCATGGCCGGCTCACCTGCCGCCGCCGCCGTGCAACAATCCCAAGCCTTGGGCGAACTACAAGGAAGCGGGCGCTGATATTCTCGGTCAAAAATAAACGTTCAAAGAAAGCTTCACATCCGGACCAGTGAAATCAATGGCGGAAAAATGATAGCCGTTGGAGGCCGCGTACCCCTCGTCCGCAAGAAGGGTATTCCCTATCGGGAGTGCTTCCAATGCCGCTTTTCCAGAGGGGAGGGAGGCTTCCACCTTCGGTATGGCCGCGTATCTTCCCTTGATGGAAAGCTCTAAAACTAGTGAATCCACTAGGATGAACTCTTCCCCCACCTGGACCGACCCCTCCAGGTTCCCTCCCCAAAGATCGGCCGTCTGATCCTCTCCGCCAGGAGCCATCGGCCCCCGATAATGGACCAAGGCTTGTCCATAACCCAGTCCACCCCCCACATAGAAACGGTTGTTCTTGCTGGAAAAATATCGGTAATAGTTCAAGGTAACGGCCAATAGATAGGGTGTGATGCTTTGGTCGATCTGACTGGACCCGTTATCCGCGTGGATCCAATAATTCCCACTATTGATCCCATCCAGGCTGAGTGAGACCGCGTTTTTCCCGTCCAAAGAAAACCCGAGTTCCGTACCCACCACGACACCACTATTGTCCAGGGAAGGCGTGACCACGTAACCCGATCCCTGGAAATAACTTTGCCAAAACCGAAGGGCCGTGGATAAATCACCCATCTGCGAATGGTTATATCCCCCATAGGCTTTTAGCCAGAGCCTTTGATCCCCGAGTACACCTTTGGAAACAAAGTTGAAATGAAGCACACTAGGTTGAGAAAAGGATTCACCCCAAGCCTTACCGACGAAAAAAAGGGTGAAGAGAGCGGGAAGCCATCTGTGTTTTTTCATTTTTAGCCTAGCCCACAGTATCCAAACACCGGTCCATGCTCGAACTGTCCCTCATTTATCCCCACAATCCGCTAGGCTTTCACTGGCCCAGACTTCC
The DNA here is from genome assembly GCA_964560635.1 of uncultured bacterium. GTDB lineage: Bacteria > Oederibacteriota > Muellerivitia > Muellerivitales > Muellerivitaceae > CAZLND01. The sequence continues at coordinate 7,687 of CAZLND010000101.1, forward strand.
CATTTGTGGCCCTTGGCGTCAAAGGTCACTAAAGAAAGGGACCGGGCTCCCGAAGGCGCGGATCGCAAAAGCACTAAAGGGTTGGGAAAAAGGGATGTTTGGAACAAATTGATCGGGTCAAAAGCCTTCTCGATCGGGTCGTCCAAAAGGGGCAACCCGCAATCATTGCAGTTTTGCGCGGGGTCGAACCGCTCGACCGATTTGCCTATGACTTTGGAATGTGCCCCCTGGAGAATGATGCCCAACTTCACCAATTGTTTCGACGAGGGGTCATAGAAAGCATGGAAGGAATAGACGAACTGTCCGTCCGTCGTCTGCAAAGCGCGGTAACGATGGATGGGAGCTGGTGACTGCGCGTCGAGCTACCGGT
>CAZLND010000101.1:8066-8832 GCA_964560635.1 uncultured bacterium
TCCAAATTGTCGGCTTGAAGTTCGATCTTTCGATATCCAACTTGGGTGTTCGGAAAAGCCCCGGAAGCGACAACGGCCCTCTCGGGTTCATCGACCGCCGGTCCCGTCAACCGATAGACAAAATAATTACTGTAAGGATCACAGATCATCTGGAATCGATCGCGGGTTTCCTTCAGGTCGCTTTTCGAAATGGGCCCGATCAGCTTCCCCACAGAAGCGGCGTTCCTGGCCGAATAAACCGTGACCTCTTTGACCTTTTTATCCAGGACAAGACGGTCCGGCGGAAGGATCCATCCAAGCCACAAGGTTTCTTTCAACCCTTCATTTACCGTTCGGAGAATGTAATTTTCATCTTCCGTTTGATTTTCGTCCGCCGGTACAAAACGATGGGCTTCAAAATCCGGCAATTCGTCCAAAGCCGCGGCTTGTTCCGTTTTAGCCACCTGGCCCATGCCTGTCGTGGCCGAAAAAAGGAATGGAATAAAAAGTAGGGCCGAAAGGAATTTTGTCCGCATTCATGCCTCCGGGCATCGAAAGGATAGAAGCTTCAGAGCTCTAGACGTCTTTAATTGATTTTAATCCGGTTTTACGATAATCAATGATTTTCCATTCAAGGGGGGAGGCGCTTCAAAGGATGGTTCGAACCTCAAAACCGTTCTCGTTCAGGAAGGCGTCTATTCGCCGGCAGAACTGGGATAATTCTTTATCCCGCAAACTGGTTCCCAATTCCCGCTGGACGACCGCGCCCGCTTTTTCCATTATCTTG
>CAZLND010000102.1:0-8755 GCA_964560635.1 uncultured bacterium
TCCTGGAGCGGAAGCTATTCCCCTGTTACGGTCGAAAGCCAGGAGCTCATTACCGACGCGGCCACCTTCCAAACAGAATGGAACAAGGTCCAACTGGGCCAACCCCTGCCCCCAGTGGATCTCACGACCCAGGCGGTGGTTTTATTGAACGCCGGCGAGAAGCCCACCACCGGATATTCCATTCAATTGTCCCGATCGGAAGAAACGGCGAACCAACTCATCATTCATTACCAGGTCCTGGTCCCCGCCCCCGGCGCCATCACCGGCCAAATGGTCACCCACCCTTGGGTCCTGCAGGCCATCCCCAAACCCGTAAAACCGGTGGTCTTCCAAAAAGATTGACCTTCCCTGTCTTTTTGAAGCCGACTTATGGCTAAATAAGCCATCAAACCCTTTGGAGGCGGAACATGAAGAAGATGCTCTTGGCGGCTTTAGGCTTATGGGCCCTGTCTTTCAGCCCTTTATTAGCGGCAGACAAACCCGATACGGTCTATGGTTTCAAGGCCCGGACCATCGAGGGAAAACCCATTTCTCTCTCCCAATACAAAGGGAAGGTCCTCCTCATCGTCAACGTGGCCAGCAAGTGCGGCTTCACTCCCCAATATGCGGGCCTCGAAAAGCTCTACCGCAAATACAAGGACAAGGGCTTTGTCATTTTGGGTTTCCCCTGCAACCAGTTCCTCAGCCAAGAACCGGGCACGGACAAGGAGATCAAGACCTTTTGCACGACGAAATATGACGTGACCTTTCCCCTCTTCGACAAGATCGAGGTCAATGGCGACCACACCCACCCGCTTTATCAATTCCTCAAGAAAGCCGAGCCCGAGCCGGATGGAAAGCTGGCTATCGGCTGGAACTTCACTAAATTCCTCATCAGCCGCGACGGGAAGCCCTTGAGACGGTTCGTCAGCAAGGTCAAACCTGAGGATATCGACTCGCAGATCGCGGGAATGGTTTCGAAATAGAAATAAAACCTGGAGCGCCTTCCAAAAAAGTCGTTAAAATGCTGCCCTGTTGAATAGAGTACAGCCGTGAAAGGGCGCTCCATGGCGATGAAACCAATGAAGAGATTGGAAGGCATCCGGCCTCTTCCTCCACGTAAGACCCTAACGGTCATTTTTGTTTCCCTGGCGGCCCTCACCCTTCTGTTGGTCTGGCTCTTTTCTTTCCTTCACCCTCTCCCGCCCCATATCATCACCATGGCCACCGGTCCGGAAGGAAGCGCCTACGAGACCTTCGGCAAGCGCTACAAAATATTGCTCGCCAAGGAAGGCATTGAACTGCGCCTCATCCCCACCAACGGCGCCATCGATAACTACAACCGTCTGGCGGATCCCAGATCCGGCGTCCAAGTCGGGTTCGTCATGGGGGGCGTCACAGGAGAGACCGATTCAGCCAACCTCGTTTCCCTGGGCACCATCGGTTACGAACCCATGTGGTTCTTCACCCATAAGATCACCGCGAACAAATTGAAGGGGCTCAAGGGCAAACGGCTCTCCATCGGGCCTGAAGGAAGCGATTCCCGGGCCCTGGTCACGGAACTCTTGAAACACAACGCCTTCGACATTGGGTCTTTTCACTTGTTGGGCTTGTCTCCCGAGACCACCGAGGAGGACATGCTCTCGGACAAGATCGACGCGGCGGTCCTGGTCAACTCGATGGCTTCCCCGGTCGTCCGTAAACTGCTCAACTCCACTGATATCAATCTGGTCAGTTTTTCCCGGGCCGACGCCTATGTGGCCCTTTTCCCTTCTTTGAGCAAACTGGTGATGCCGGCGGGAGTGGTGAACCTGGACAAGGATATTCCGCTGCACGACACGACCCTTTTGGCCACCAAGTCAAGCCTGGTGGTACACGGCAACTTGCATCCGGCCCTGCAATATCTTTTGCTCGAGGCCGCCAGCCAGATCCATTCGCGGCGCGGCATCTTCCAAAAAGGCGGAGAATTCCCCGCGGCCGAGGCGCTTGAGATCCCCCTGAGCCCCGAGGCCCGTCATTACTACAAATCGGGCCGGCCTTTCCTGCAGCGTTACCTGCCTTTCTGGCTGGCCGCCCTGGTGGAGGAATTCGTCATCCTGATCATCCCCATCCTGGGGCTGATGTATCCATTGGGAAAAAGCCTGACAGGCCTCTATGGTTGGGGAATGCAGCGGAAGATATTCCTGATCTATGGTGAGCTTCACTGGTTAGAGGAAGAGATCGACAAGCTGGGCAACCGCCCGCCGACCCCCGACATATTGGAACGGCTGAGGAACCTGGAACTTCGGGCCAACCGCGTCCGGGTCTCTTCCAATTACATGCCGATGCTTTACAGTTTGAAGGAGACCATCCAATTCGTCCGGGCGCGGCTCAATAAGCGGAAGTGACCGGCCCGCTGTTATAATTCCTTCCATGGAATCTCAAACCCTGAGCGATAGCCCGACCCACAAAGCTTCCCGTTTTTCACTGCCGAACAATCCCTGGTTCTACGCCCTTCTGTCCTCTTGCTTGCTCTTCTTGCTCTTGGCCACCCGGTTCATTTCGGACCCGGACCTGGGTTTCCATTTAAAAGGCGGTCAATGGATCGTCCAGAACCATCGGTTCCCATCGGTCGATGAGTTCACTTATACCGTGGCAGGCCACCCTTACTTGGACATCCAATGGTTCTACCAAGTGGGCCTTTACCTGACCTATCGGATCGGGAACTATCCCCTGCTTTCGATCCTCAATATCGTCCTCATCGCGACGGCCTTTTTCATCACTTACAAACGCGTGCGGCTGACCGCCACGCCTTACGCGATGGGCATCCTTCTTTTTGCCGTCCTGGTGGTAGCTTGCGAGAAACGATTCCAAGTCCGTCCCGAGATCGTCAGCTGGGTCCTGCTGGCCCTGACCCTTTGGGTGCTGGACCAGCGTTTGCGTTCCAACCGTAACCTTCTTTATCTTCTCCCCTTCATCCAAGTCCTTTGGGTCAACGTGGAGGGACTCTTCCCCCTCGGTTGGGCTTGCATGGGCGCTTATGTCCTGCGGAGTTTTTTGACCGACAGGCCCGACAAGAAACTATTGGGATATTCAAGCCTGGCCATGGCGTTCTGTCTTTTGAACCCTTACTTCCTAAAAGGTGTCCTGTTCCCCTTGGATTACCTGGTGACCTTGGGAACACCCAACGCCTTCAAACAAACCATCGCCGAATTCCAACCCTCTTGGACCTTCGGTTCCGATCCCAACATGCTCTTCCTGCCCTGGGTTCCACTCTTTGTCTATAAGGCCTTCAGCATCGCCCTCTTTATCTTGATGGCGGCCTCTTGGCGAAAAAGAGAGGTCCATGAATGGCTGTTGGTGGCGGCCTTCTTCACCCTTTCGGCCACCGCCCTTCGCAATATCCCCTTGTTCATGCTGGTCGGTGTTCCGGTGGCGGCAGCCTGCTGGCGCGACCTGCCTTGGGCGCGGCTCCAGGAAATTCAGCGGAAATTTTTCGACCACCCTTTCGTGCCTTGGACATTCGTCTTTTGTGTCTTCTTGTTCGGTGCCCGGGTGGCGACCAACGCTTACTACTGCTCCGACCGGCGCCTGGACCGGATAGGTCTGGGTCTCGATAACGAGAACTTTCCCGTGAAGGCGACCCAATTTTTGTGGGACAAAGGCTTGAATGGCCGCCTCTTGAACCAATTGGATGAGGGCGGATGGCTGGCTTGGAAGGGCCCCCAAAAGGAATTCGCGGATGGGCGATTGGAGGTGATGGGCGAGGATTTTTTCAATGAATACCAGAATAGTTTCGTCGGGGATGGGCTCCCCCGTTTGGCGGACAAATACCAGGCCAATATCATCTTCTTCAACCCCCACACCGCCACCAACTGGATCTACGAGCTAAAACCTTCCAAGGATTGGCGGCAAGTCTACCTGGACGGCAACTTCACTATTTATCTTCGGAGCGGTTACGCCCCGCAAGTGCCGGCCTTGGACAATGACGGCGTCCTGAAGGAAGTGGGCGTGGAAAAGATCATCGCGTCCAATTCCCGGGAGGTCTTGGCGGCTCACCGTCCTCTGGGTGGGCAGGATTGGCTGGCGGGCCTGTTCGTCCCCCAGACCTTTCCCCATGACCTGATGAACATCGGGCTTTTTTTCTTCAACAATGACCAACCCCTGGAGGCCGAACCGGTCTTCCTGGAAGCCATCCGTCGGTCCCGGGGTGAGTATTTTGAGTTCTACATGGATTTGGCCATTCTCTACGCCTTTAACGGCAGGCCCGACGAGGCCATGACCGCCGCCAAACAGGTTCTATTGGAGCGGCCTGACAATCCCGTTGCTGGAAAGATTCTGGCGAACGGCGGTCATCCTTAGTTTTAGAGAAAATAGGTTAGAACGAACTGGTGACCGCTAGGCCCAGGCCATCCGACCGAAGGGCCAACCGGGGAGCGATGCCAAGAAAAGCGTCTTCTTCCTTCCGGACCAATCCGTTATAACGCTGGACCGCGTTGTACTTGCGCCCGCCAGCGTTGAGGTCGAAAAGGGCTCCCGCCACCGCGAAAAACTGAAGGACCACGGCGCCGGTGGCGATACGGTCGATCCAATCCACATGAACAAAGGGGGTTGGGTTGAAAACCAGTGCCACATCCACTCCCGTAGCGACCCCCGCTACGTAGAACATGGAGGCCACGAAATGGTCTTCTTCCGCCTCCCGAATGAGCTTGGAAGCTTCTTCATCATTCAGTGGATAAATAGCTTTCTTAAAATCCTCAAAACTTTCGAGTTTTCGGTCTCCCATCCGGTATTCCATATTGCTACCCAATAAGCCAAAAAGACCCAGGTTCATCTTGGTTTGAATGGGAGGATGATCCGCGGTATCCGCCGATCCGTCCGAAGCGGCGATCGCCTTGCCGGGAAGCATTTGGGCAAGAACCATCAGGAGGGTGAGTACGACCCATTGTGTTCTCAAGTTGGGCGGATGTTTCAAAACGGACAACTCAAACCGCCGAAAGAGCTTCGGCTTTTTCCCGAAGGGGTTTGAGTTCCCCTTTTTTCTCGAGCTTATTGATCTCGCCCCCAACCTGGGCGATGGCCTCCAGGATAGGATTGAGCCTTTGACCCAGGGACGTCAGGGCGTATTCCACAGTGGGAGGGGAGGTATGTTTGACTTCCCGCGTGACCACACCCCTCTTTTCCAGCTCTCTCAGGCGAGTGGTCAAAACTTTAGCGGAAATCGGTCCCAGGTCCCGCTTCAGGTCCCCGAAACGGCGCGGTTCGCTTTGCAGGTACCAGAGGATCTTCGGCGTCCAGGCACCTGCTAACAATTTGAGGCTGGATTCCAGGGGGCACCCGACAGGGGCCGGACCGGATTTGTTGGCTCGATGGCGTATCATCACTTTTCTCCTTCCGGGACGTCCAAAGATCGCGGCATTCATTGACTTGGCCGCAACGTAGTTACCTTTGGGTACCTACTTTCTTTTAGTAAGCCTGTTCGTATATATAAACCTAAGCAGCATCCAAATCAAGCAAGGAGTTGGAAAGATGAAGAAACTATTCTTGTCGTTCGGCTTGTTCGCTTTTGTAGCGGTCGGTTCGGTCCAAGCCACCGAATACGGGTTGGATAAAGCCCACACCCACGTCGGTTTCTCGGTGAAGCACATCCTGAGCATGGTGCCAGGTGAGTTCAAGGACTACGACGGCACCTTCAGCTTCGATCCGAAGAAGCCCGAAGCTTCCAAGATCAAGGTCACCATTCAGACCGCTAGCGTCAACACCGGCGTTGAAATGCGTGACCACCATTTGCAGACCGCCGATTTCTTCGACGCCGAAAAGTACCCCACGCTTACCTTTGTCAGTAAGAGCGTTGAAAAAGGCGATGCCGAGAACAAGTACAAAGTGGTTGGGGACCTGACCATCCACGGCGTGACCAAATCCGTTACGCTCGATGTGGATTATCTGGGCGCCGACGAGATGCCCATGGGCAAGGACGGCAAAATGGTCGCCAAAGTCGTCGGTTTTTCCGCCACGACCACCATCGACCGCAGGGATTTCGGCTTGGCTTTCAATAAGGTCCTGGCCAGCGGCAATTTGATGGTCGGCAACGACGTCAAGATCAGCCTGGATATCGCCGGAATGGATAAGAAAAGCCTGGACGCCATGAAGAAGATGATGGGCGCCCCGAAGAAGGAAAAACCCGCCGATAAGAAATAGTTCAAAGATCCGTCAGGGCCGGGGCTTCCAAGCCCCGGCCTTTTCTTTATGTAGGGCAACAAAAGCACCTTTCCTCAATTTTTGAGACAGAACATTCCTTAAACCCCTTTGGAACGGTAAAATATCCATGGGTGAGTCCAGGGAGGCTTTATGCCAGAATTCAACTATGAGCCGAACGATGAGGTCTTCAACCTTTTGACCCGAAAGGTGGGCATCATCCTGAACGTCAAGGAAGTGGGCTCCTCCATTTCTTCTGAGAAGAAAAAATACGTCCGGGTACACATCAAACCCGACTGGCCAGATGAGATCTGGGCCGTGGACGAGATCGCCCTCTGGATGCGCCAGAAGAAGATGATGCTGGAAGACAAATAACACCAGCAGTCAGCTGTCGGCCGTCCGCAAAAAAACAAACAACAAACCAATAGGTTTAACTTGGCGGCCTTGGCGCCTTGGCGGTAAAATCCGGTCCTATGAAAAAAACCTATTTCAACCCGGCCTTCTTCCGGTTCATGAAAGAACTCAAGAAGAACAATAACCGACCCTGGTTCCAGGCCAACAAGGAACGGTACGAAAAGATCGTCCGTAATCCCCTCTTGGACTTCATCGGGGATCTCGGACCGGCCATGCGCAAGATCAGCCCTCACCTGATCGTGGACAACAGCCCTTCCGGCGGCTCCATGTTCCGTATCTACCGGGATACCCGATTCGCCAAGGACAAGACCCCTTACAAGACCCATGTGGCGGCCCATTTCCCCCTATCCCGGCAGAAGGATGTCCATTCCCCCGGCTATTACATCCACTTCTCCCCCGGGGAGGTCTTCAGCGGCGGAGGTATTTGGCGCCCCGAGATGCCCGTCCTGAACCAGATCCGCGCTTATCTTTTGAACCATCCCCGCGAGTGGAAATCCGTCTTGGCCGATAAGGCCTTCAAGAAACATTGCACCTTAGAAGGGGAGAAGCTCAAGCGCCCGCCCAAGGGATTCCCGACCGACCACGAACTTTCGGAGACCTTGAAGTACAAGGACTTCACCTTTTTCACCCCATTCAGCGAGAAGGACGCCTATTTCCCGAACTTCATGGACAAGTTCGTGGAGTCCTGCGCCGCCGCCGCGCCTTTCATGAAGTTCCTCGCTTCCGCTTTGAAACTTCCTTGGTAAAAAAATTAGATAGCTGTCATTGCGAGGAGTGATCGCCGCATAGGCGATCGCTTACGACGTGGCAACCTCAGTTTAAATAAGCTTCTTCCAAAGGTTTTCGCTTATGGCCTCAAATAAAAGAAATCTCCCAGTCGTTTTCCTCGAAAAGCTCAAGAAGATCATCCCCTCCAACCAATGGGACAAGGTCTTCAAAAGCTTTTCACAGGAACGCCCCACTACCTTCCGGGTGAACAGCCTCAAGACCAATCCCGGCTCGGTGAAGGAACGATTGGAATCCCAGGGCCTTAAGTTGGAGAGCCTACCTTGGTATAAGGAAGCTTTCATCCTGCGCAAGGGCCGTCAAAGGGACCTAGAGGATACGGACCTTTATCAAAAAGGCGAACTCTACGTGCAAGGCCTCTCCAGCATGGTCCCGCCGCTGGTTCTCGATCCTCAATCGAACGAAAAGGTCCTGGACCTGACCGCCGCTCCCGGCAGTAAGACCACTCAACTGGCCTGCCTCATGAAGAATCAAGGTTCCATCGCCGCCAACGACAACAACCCCATCCGCGTGGAAAAACTCAAGGCCAATACCGCCCTTCAAGGCGCTTCCTGCGTCGAGGTTTACCCAGCCAGCGATGGGAACCTAGTTTGGAAAAAACATTTTGAGGAATTCGATCGGGTATTACTGGACGCCCCCTGCAGTTCGGAAGGCCGCTTCCAATTGGACACACCATCCACTTATGGTTATTGGAAAGAGGACACGAACCGAAAAATGGCAAAGGACCAGCGGCGGCTTTTCAAATCCGCGGTCCTCTCGCTGAAACCCGGTGGAACGTTGGTCTATTCCACTTGCACATTCGCGCCGGAAGAGAATGAGATGATGCTCCAATGGGCGCTAGAGACTTACGGCGACGCGCTGGAGATACAGGACATCCCCAACTCCCTGCCCCTTCACACCTGGGGCCTTTCCGCCTGGGGGGATTTGAAATTCCAACCCTCGGTGGTAAAGTCCGTCCGGGTCTTGCCAACGCCTGACGTGGAAGGCTTTTTCGTGGCGAAACTCCGGAAAACTAGGTCCATTCCACCACCCAAGGAGATGTTCGATGAGACGGGAACTAAAATTCAGGAATTTTAATGATGCCCGCAAGGAATTGGAACGTCTAGGTCCTGGTCCGGTCGAAACCACCGGTCTTTGGTCCTATTACCAGATACTCACCCATTGCGCTTTAGGATTCGAGAATTCCATGAAGGGCATCGAGCGGGAAATGTCCTGGTGGAAGAAACACGTGTCGGGGCCGCTCCGCTTCCAAGGGATGGTCCTAAAGGGTTCCATTCCGATGGGGATCAAGGGCAATCCCCAGACCACTTATACCGAAAGGGTGGAAGGGGACGCGAAAGCGGCCATGGATAAGTTGCTTCAAGTGATGGCGGAATTCGAGAAATTCGAGAGGAAGATCAGC
>CAZLND010000103.1:0-8721 GCA_964560635.1 uncultured bacterium
ATTTCGAAGACGCCTACCTCAAATTCCTCCACGACAAACCCCATAGCTTTTTAGACCGGGCGTTGTTCACCGTGCTCAAGGCCTTGTCCGCTCTTTTCTTGGTGGGTTGGTGGGTGCGCCGGATGACTTACCGCTCGGGTTTTTTCTCGCGCAAGCGATTGACTTGCCCCGTCGTCAGCGTGGGCAACATCACCACCGGCGGCACGGGCAAGACCCCGGTCGTCATTTCATTGGCCAAATATTTTACGAAACAGGGAAAAAGGGTCGCGGTGCTTAGCCGAGGCTATGGCCGAACGCATAAGGGTTCGGACCTGGTTTGGGTGTCGGATGGAAAGACCATCCTGGTCACCCCGGAAGAAGGCGGCGATGAGCCGGTCTTGATCGCTGAAAGTGTCCCCCAGGCCGCCGTCATCGTTTGCAAGGACCGTTACCGCGCGGGCATGGAAGCCATCAAGAATTTCAAACCGGACCTTTTCATCCTCGATGATGGTTACCAGCGGCGCTTCGGCCTCCACCGTGACTTGGACATCTTGGTCTTGGACGGCATCAATCCTTTCAGCACCGGTTGGGTCCTGCCGGCCGGGCTCCTCCGGGAACCCCTGGGCGCCTTGTCTGAAGCCGATGTGTTTGTCATCAATAAGGTGAACATGGCCCGCAGTCCGGAGGACATTCGGACCGTTCTCCAACGGCACAACCCGAGGGCTTATGTCGTGGAATCCCAATACCGACCAATGGTCTTGAGGGACTTCCAAACCCGCAAAGAGGTCAAACCCTCAACCCTGGACCGCGCATCGGTGGGAGCCTTTTCGGGTGTGGCCAATTCACTGGCTTTCATCCGTACTCTTGCCGAATTCAAGGTACTTATCCGCCATGCCTACAGCTTGAGGGACCATTACCCCTATACGCCCGAAAAATTAAAGGCTATTTTAGAGGACGCCAAATTGAGGGGCCTGCAGTACTTGGTCACCACCCAAAAGGACGAAGTGAAGCTTCCCCGAGAGATGGACCTGGATATCCCCATCTTGGTCCTGGAGATCAAATGGGAAGTCACTGGTGGGAAGAACCATTGGGACACGGTGATGAAGAATATCTCGCTGGCCAGTAGTTCAAATGAAAAGTGAATAATGGAAAATGAACAATGGGAAGAACCCATAGGCTAGTCGGGTCGTTGTTTCGGCATTTTACATTCTTCATTTTAAATTTTTCATTGGAACGGCCATGAATTCCCCTAAACCAAAAGAATCGGTCTACACTCCACCCGCTCCTCCCCGTATCCTCGTTATGCGTTACTCTTCCCTCGGCGATGTGGCCCTGACCACCCCTCTTTTGGACGGCCTTTTGGCCGCCTTTCCGCGGTCGCCGGTCGTATTCGCCACCAAGAAAGCCTATGCTCCCCTGGTCGCCAACCATCCGGTGGTCACCCGTGTTCTGACCCTGGACGGAAGCGGACCTTTTGACCTTTGGCACCATATCAACGAGATACGTGAGTTCGGGCCCACCTTGGCACTGGACCTGCATGACTCCCTTCGCACCCATTTGATCGCCTTGGGTCTCAAGAAGGCCCGCCTGCTCGTTTATGACAAGGAGGCCGTGAAACGCCGGCTCTTGGTCAAGAAGATGGGCCGCCAACACAGTCTTCATACCATCCAGAAATACCTGCGGGTGCTGGAACCTTTGGGGGTGCGGCCCCGGACCCACGTGCCCTTTACCCTTCATGTCTCCAAGAAGAACCACCAGTTCATGCGGGAATTCTTCGAACGGCGGAAGATATCTCCCTCCCAAATGGTGGTAGGGATAGGTCCGGGTTCCAAATGGAAAACCAAACAGTGGTTCCCAGAGCGTTACGCCGAGTTGGCTTCCAATTTGGTGGAGGATTACCGCTGTCAGCTCATGTGGTTCGGTAGCCCGGAAGAGGTTCCTCTCATCAAGTCCATCCAGGCTAAGGTCAAAGGGACGCCCATGGAGCAGGGCATTTGCGTGGCAGGGGAATATTCCTTAGAACAATCCATGGCCCTCTTGAGTCGGTGCGACCTTTTCATCGGCAACGATTCGGGTTTGACCCACGTGGCCTCGGGAATGGGATGCCGCGTGGTCGTTCTTTATGGTTCCACCACTCCCTCCTTGGGGTTCGAGCCTTGGGGTCCCCATTCGACCGTGGAAGTTTCCGGTTTGCCTTGCCGCCCTTGCCACGTGCATGGGCGTAATTCTTGTCCTCTGAAGCATTTCAAATGCATGCAGGACATGACAGTGGACTTGGTGGAAGGGGCGGTCAAGCGGTCCATGAGGAGAAGCCGATGAATATCCTCGTGCGAGTTCCCAATTGGTTGGGAGACACCATGATGGCCACGCCAGCCGTGGGGGAAGTCAAAAAGATATTTCCCAAGGCCCGTGTGACGGTCTTGGCCAAGCCCACCTTCGCCGATTTCTGGAGATCCTTTCCTGGCGTGGAAGATGTCATCGTTCTACATAGAGGGTTGGCTGGTTTTTGGGGAACGGTGTCGCGTATTAAACAAGGTTCCTTCGATCTGGCTCTGGTCCTGCCCACTTCTTTTTCTTCCGCCTTTATGGTCTTTGCCGCTGAAATTCCTAGCCGTATCGGATGGGGTGGGGAAGGGCGCAACCTTTTCTTGACCCAAGTGGTGCCTCATCCCGAAGAGCGCCAAAAACATCTAGTTTGGGAATATCTGGACCTGGTCCGTCATGGTTTGGAGAAACCCCTCGCTTCGAAGATTTTCAAGCTCTTGAGTCCTGTGGGTGATGGGGCCGGAAAAGGAAGGGAGAATATCTTCAAGATGATGGGCGTGAAAGAACAAAAGGGTCTAATCGCTATGTCGCCCGGAGCCGCTTACGGCCCGGCCAAACGCTGGCCCTTGCCCTATTGGCGGGAAGTCATTTGCGGTCTTCTAAAAGTACGCAAAGAATCCATTCTCATCCTAGGTGGGTTGGAGGAAGAGGACTATTTAAAGGGCCTGCTGGAAGGACTTGAGCCGGAAGAAACGACACGCATCCATTGGCTCGTGGGAAGGACGACGCCTCTTATCCTGGCGGACATTCTGACCCGTTGTAAATTGTTGGTGACCAATGACACAGGCCCCATGCATGTGGCGGCGGCGGTCGGTACGCCTACGGTGGCCCTGTTCGGCTCCACTTCGCCCACTTGGACCCGGCCTTTTGGGTTGGGCCATGAGGTCATCTATCACCAGGTTGAATGCAGTCCCTGCTTCCAAAAAAGCTGTCCTATTGGCTATCTTTGCCTGAACGCTATTTCCACAAAAGAAGTCCTCGCCGCCGTCCTGGCTAAACTGAAAAAACCCTCTAGAATCAAAGGCGAAAGCCTACCCCGGGGGGTCTAGTGAAACGCATCCTAGTCGCTAAATTAAGGCCTTTGGGCGATACCATCTTGGCGGGGACTTGCTTTGAGGCCATCCGGGAAGCCTATCCCCAGGCTTGGATCACGGCCCTGGTCCAACCCCCGGCCCACGAGCTTTATAAGAAGTCGGGTTGGGTGAACGAGGTCATTGCCTATCACCGGGGAGCCGTGGATAGCCGCCCCTTCTACGAGAGAGCTTGGAAAAATTACCGGCTGGTGAAGGCCCTGAAAAACCGTTATTTCGACTTGGCGGTGGACCTTTCCGCCTCTCACCGAAGCGCCCAACTCATTTCTTGGGCCAATCCAGTCTTCAAGATCGGCCTGGGATTGCCGCCCATCAAGTCTTTTTACGACTTGGCCGCGAAGGCTAATGACGAATTGAAAGTCCCAGCTGTTGAATTGGACCGACGCATCTTGAACCTCATTGGCCTAGAGCCCAAACCCCACGACCGTTCCAATGGCTATCTGCACGTCCCAGCCGAGGCTTACCAATATGCGGATACCTTCTGGAAGGCTAACAAGTTCACCAAGGACGACATGGTCCTGGCCATCAATCCTTTTGCCAGTTGTCCCACCAAGGAATGGTATCCGGCCAAATGGGCGGCGGTCATCAAGGAGCTTTTGGACAATGGCCTGAAGCTCTTCTTTACTTGCGCTCCTATGGAGCGGAAGGATTTGGCTGCTATCGAAAAGGAATTGGGTCGAACCATTCCCATCTACTCCGGGCGAGCGGTTCTGCCCTTGTTGGGCCTCTATAAGCACTCGGTGGCGGTCTTGAGCGTGGATTCGGGTCCGCGTCACCTCGCCGCGGCGGTGGGCACGCCAACTTTGACCGTTTGGGGACCGGAGCCGGTCAACAGGTGGCACCCCTACACAAAAGAAAGACACCCCATCGTTATCCGCGAAGTCTCTTGTCGTCCCTGTGGTCTGGCGGTGTGCGTGGAGAAGAAACATGAATGCATGGTGTCCTTGCAACCAGCGGATGTGGTGAAAGCCCTGAAACCGTTGTTGAGGAAGGCTGTAAAAAGTTAATCGAGATTTGTGTGGAGATATATGAAGCTAAATAAAATTTTATTCTTACTACTGGTTTTTTTGGTTTCGGAAGTTGTAATGGAAAATCGGATTAAAAGCTTTAAACATTTCAATTCTTCTGAAAATTTGATTCTTTTCTTTTATGGACAGTATTTCTTTTCGATAATTTGTATTCCTTTTGCGATTGTTTTCCTGTTAAAGAAAAAAGAAGCTTTTAAAGCAATCTTTCGTCAATTGCCACGAGCCTTTGTAATGAGCTTTTGTTTTTCGTTGAGTCTTTTAATTTTGTCTTTCTGTTACGTTCATATTAAAACGGGAGTCCCATTTAGAATTTATGAATTGCTTTATTACTTTAATGTTATTTATATCGTGATGGCGTTGTGGTTTTCGTTTCTGATTACACCGCTTGTCGCGTGGTTATTTGAACGGAAACTAACAAAATGAATTTGAAAGACTCTGTCTTTAACAAAATCCTTATCATCCGCCCCAGGTTCTTGGGGGACCTTATCCTGGCCACGGGTATGCCCGAAGTCATTCACCAGAAATATCCTGAAGCCCAAGTTTGGGTGCTGGCCGAAACCGCTTATGCGGATGCGCTCCAGAATCATCCCGGCATCGCGGGAGTGATACCCTTCGACGCATCCCGTAAGAACAATCTCTTCTATCTTTTGAAATCCTTGGCCGAAATGCGTGGGCATAAGTTCGACGTAGTCCTGGACCTTTTCGGCAACCCCCGCACCGCGCGGATGACCTATTTGAGCGGGGCTCCAGTCCGGGTGGGATATGACCTGCGTGGTCGTTCCTGGGCCTATACCGAATTGGCCAAGCCGACCTCCGATCCCCTTCCTTCGGGCCGACGGCCCGTGACCGAGGCCTATTTAGACCAACTTCGAGCCTTGGGTTTTGTCACCAATGGCGCCTATAAGACCTTCCTTTACGTGACCGATGAGGAAAAGGCTTATGTCCGTAAGCTTTTTGATCGGGCGGGCATCAAACCGGGTCAAAAGACGGTGGCTATCGCGCCGGGGGCTTCTTGGCAGGCCAAACATTGGCCCTTGGAACGGTTCGTGGAGTTGGGCCACCATCTGCAATCCGTAGGGGTTCGGCCCCTTTATATCTTTGGTCCCAAAGATGCCGACCTAGCCAAGGAATTCGAAGAGAAGATGAATAAGGATTGGCTCTTCATCAATCAACCTAACTTGCGGGGACTCATCGCCTTCATCCAAGCGGCGGATGCTTTGGTGGCCAATGACGCCGGGCCGATGCATGTGGGACCGGCTGTGGGGACGCCCACCCTGGGCATCTTCGGGCCCGGGGAGCCGGAGATCTGGTTCCCTTATGGTGCCCCTCACGAAGCCGCTTATCATGAGGTGCCTTGCAGTCATTGTGGATTAGAGACTTGCCCCCTCATGGCTTGCATGGACCATCTGGAAACGGAAACCATCGCGCTCAAAGTGATGAAGCTACTTAAAAGTAAGCGATAGCGATTTAATTATGCTGTCATCGCGAGGAGTGCCACGCGAATAGCGTGGCGGGTACGACGTGGCGACCTCAGTTTAAATAAGTCTTTTTCAAGGAAGTTTTTTTTGGAACTGAGGTTGCTTCGTCATGAACGGCCCCCTATTCGGCGTCCATTCCTCGCAATGACAACTAGGAAAAACATCGATGTCTAAACGAACCCAGTTCATCCTGCTCTTCCTCGGGCTTTATGCTTTCAGGACGTTGTTCGGTCTGTCGATGGATTTTTTCAGTAATGAAGATGTGGGTCGTGACGCACTTCAAGTCTATCTGGTGGGCCTCAAAAGCTATACGACGGGTACCTGGCCTTTCTTCGGCCCTGACCAATATCTTTTAACGACCGGGTTTCACTCTCAGCTGCCAGGGGCATTACAAGGGTTGGTGGTGGCCCTTCCTCTTTACATCCTGCCCATTCCCGAAGCTCCTTTCCTTTTCTTGAACTTGCTTTCACTTTCGGCCCTGGCATTGCTCTCTTGGTACATCGTTCAGCGGTTGCCCAAACTGCCCTTCCTTTTCGTGTTCGCTTGGATATCGCTTCTCCCCTGGACCTTGAACCAAGCCACCCATGTCTATAACCCCTGTTACTTGTTGTTTGGAAGTGTCCTCTTCGTTGTGGGGTTTATGGAAGTCCTGCCAGGATTCTCGCTAAAGAAGTTATCGGTGCCGGTTGCCTATGCCATGATGGGGTTCGGGATCTTTTGGGATATGCAATTCCATAACTCTTGGGTGTTGTTCTTGCTCCCGTTAGCCGTAGCTTTCCTTTGGAGACGGATGAAAAAATCGGGTTCCTTGCTTCCGGAGATATTGGGTTTCGTGGGTGGTGCGTTCCTGCCTTTCGCTTGTCTCCTGCCTACGCTCCTGCGGGTCGGGCCGGTCCATGGCTCGGAAGGCTTAAGAGAAACGCTCCTTTGGTTCAATTGGGACAATTTCAAGAACGGGTTCATCATCTTGGCCCGGTATTTTTCCTTCCCTTGTTTCGAGATGCCCCGGTTCATTGGTGGAGGCACCGGGGAACGGCTCAGCTTCCTCAATGCCTCCCCTTGGCTGTATCCGCCTTATGGGTTCCTACTCCTGTTGGGCTGGCTACAACCCTTTGTTCTTCTGCTTTATGGCTGGTGGAAAAGCGCCAAGTTCTTGAAAGATCCTCAAAATAAAGACCACAAGAGGGTCCAACTCCTTTTCTTCGCCAGCTTCCTTTGGATTTGGTCCATCTTTTGGTTCACGACATCGGGGCCGTCGTCCCATATGTATTTGGTCTTCCTGCCCCTGTCAGTGGTCTACTATTTTTACGTTTGGAACCATATGACGGGTCACCGGCCCGCCTGGAGGCGATTTGCCACTGTTTGTTTCATTGCCATTCTTTGGTTCCAGAGTGGTTTCATCGTGAGCCAACTGACGCATGGCCGGGGCATCTATTCCAACCGACAGGTTATTGTGCGGGCCATTGAGCAGAAGGACTACCGGATCCTCTGGGAAAGACGTCCCTGGAGTTATTACTGACCCATTTGGCCCCTGAAATATAGAATGTCCTGTGTCATAGCCATCCTCGTCCTAGGTGAAAAGCATGTTCGAGCTTTCCAATAAAACCTCCTCAAAAAACTGGCTCCTCTTCCTGTCGTTGTCCCTTTTATTAGGAGTACTCCTGCGGCTTTCCTTCCCAGGTGACATCGAATACAAGGAAGACGAGCAATACATGTTCGCCACCTCCCAGGCCATCGGGGTGACCCAACCCTGGCCCGAATTGGGCATGGTATCGGGCGGGCAGGTGAAGAATCCGGGGATGAGCGTTTGGGTCTTCGCGGTCCTGGCCAAGGTCTTCCACGCCACGACCCCGCCGGAATTGGCCCAGGCGGTGGGGATCTTGAACATTCTGGGCTTGCTGGCCCTGGCCTTTTTTAGTCTGCGGCTATTACCCGAAAAGGAAAGACTGGCCTGGTGCTGGGCCACGGCTTTCGCGGCGGTCAGCCCGGCCGCCATCCTCTTCCAACGGAAAATTTGGGCCCAGTCCACCCTTCCGTTCTTCTGCGTGCTCCTATGGATAGCCTGGCATTACCGGAAAGAAAAGGCGGGGGCTTTCTTCTGGGGGTTGGTCGGCCTATGTCTGGCGCAGGTCCATATGTCCGGTTTCTTTTTGATAGCCGGTCTTTTTCTTTGGACGGTCTACCGGGACAAGAAAGCGCAATGGGGATTTTGGATCGCGGGTTCCTTGGTGGGGGCTGTGCCGTTGATACCTTGGCTCAAGTATCTTTTTTCCAACGCCGGAAGCGGCTCCGGTCTTTTGGACTGGTTCTGGCTGTTCTACCCCAAATATTGGATCTACTGGCTGACCGATGCCTTGGGTTTAGGGCTCCAGCACAGCCTGAAATGGGCGGGCTTATTCGATTTCATGCGTTATCCCGTGATCGGGGGAATGAACAGCTGTTTGGTGGGACTGCTTCATGTCCTCATCCTCGTCTGCGCGGTCCGTATCTTCATCGCGGCGAAGAGAGCATCGGGTGGGTTCCTCAAAGGGCTTGGTGACAGTTCGGAGACCGGGTTAGCCCTCAATTCCGTCCTTATCGTCTCGGGCGTCTTGATGACCCTTTGCTGCTTCAAGATCAACCAGCATTACCTCATCATGAGCTTTCCGTTGGAATGGGTCTGGTTGGCGCGATTAGGTTTGCGGGACGCGCGGAGCGGGCAACGATACCTGATGTTGATCTGGGTGGCTCAGGCGCTCATCTCGGCTTGGGTCCTGATCTATGTCCACGTTCACCACGGTATTCCGGCGGGGGATTATGGGACGGCCTATCAGTATCAAA
>CAZLND010000104.1:0-8720 GCA_964560635.1 uncultured bacterium
AAGTAATCCGGGAAATGAAGGGTGAGGGAAACCCCGAGCCACACTACGAGGACTACCAATAGTCGCCGGTAGGTCTTCCGGGATCTTTTGGAGGTTCCGTTCCACATCCATTGGGCCCCTTTGGCGACAATCAGATAAAGAAAAGGCAGAGCGGGCAACAGCATTCGTAGGCCGAAACTAGAGGCGGGCATAACGCAGAGGATGTAGACCAAAGGCGGGACCCAATAGACGGGATTTATCGTGAGTTTCTTGGCGGCCCAAAGGACCAGCGCGAGGGCCAGTAGGATCAAAAAGGGGATGGTTCCTTTGATCAGGAAAGCCATCGGCAGGTAGAAGGGATTGCTGACGTCGCTGGTAGCACCCATGAAGTAAAACTGTGCCCAACCTTTTTGGGAGATGTGCCAGCCGATAGTGATCTTATCCCAGAAGTAGGAAAAGGGGTTGCGGTGGTCCCGAAGCAAAAGGGTTCCGGGAAGATAAACCAAGAAGACCCAAAGAAGGGTCCCTCCAAGAAGTCCCGTCCATCTTTGGATAAGGGTTGACCCTTGTGAACGGGAAGGCTTTTTAGCTTCCTTTAGGAACCATTCCAGCAGGACATAGACCCCGAAAAGGCAAAGGCCCGTGACCTTCGTGGTGATGGCTAGGCCGGTCAGAAGGCCTGACGCTAGGGCTAGGGGCCAGCTTGGTTCCTTTCGGGCCTTGGTAAAAGTCAGGACCGCCGCGAGGAAGAAAAAGGCGAGTGGCACATCGGACTTGGCGATGCCCGAATGGGCGATGAGATTGGGGTCCAGGGCCCAGGCGGCAAGGGCCGTTAAAGTGAGGAAGTAACTTTCCTTTTCAAGGGCGATAAGCAAAAGCCAACCAATACCCAAACCAAAAAGAAGAGTCATGAGACGGGGGATGAGGGTCAGTAGAGAAAGACGAGAAAGGTTCGAGACGAAAAAGAAGTCATAAGACCGGTCGTCGGCGTTGGTGAAGTCGTGGGGCCATTCCAGGGGTGTGAATAGAACCAACGGCAAGGTTTGGACAGCGGCGGCCACGGGCGGCTGCATGCGGGTGGTGATGACATCCCCCTTTTTCCAGAAATAACATCCTCCTGTTATTTCGTAGGGTTCGTCATTGGTCAGAGAGTTGCCAAAGATGAGGGGCAGGCATTGGATAGTGAAGACAAAGGCAAATAAAACGAAAAGGGTCAGGCGGGTTGGTTTTGGAAAGCGGAACATGGTTCAATGCTACTAGAAACCCATTGAAATGCCATACCTTTTGGCTTGGGCCTTGTGCTACAGTAAGCCGACTTTTTAAGGAAAATACTCATGTCGAAAAAAACCTCAACCCAAACCAAGCCCTCTAAAACCGTGGCCGTCATCAGCTTGGGATGCCCCAAGAACACCGTGGATTCGGAAGTGATGCTCGGCAAACTGGCCCAAGACCACTATGCCCTGGTGAAGGACCCTTCCGAGGCCGAAGTGATCATCGTGAACACCTGTGGGTTCATCGAAGCCTCCAAAAAAGAATCCATCGATACCATCCTGGAAGTAGCCAAACTACGAAAGACCGGGAACTTGAAATCCCTCGTGGTGGGAGGCTGTCTGGCCCATCGTTATGGGGATGAATTACGAAAAGAACTGCCCGAGATCGACATCTTGTTCGGGTTGAACGACGTGGAGAACGTGGCGACGCAGATCAAGGGCGAGTCTTTGCCCGTCCATCCTTCCCAACAAGAACATAAGCCTCTGCTGCCCAACTCCCTGGAAGAAGCTACTTATGTTTATGACGCTTCCTCTCCCCGATTGCTTTCCACTCCCGGCCATTTCGCCTATGTGAAGATATCCGAAGGCTGCGACCTGCCTTGCACCTTTTGCATCATCCCCAAAATAAGGGGCCATTACCGGAGCCGTTCCTTGGAGGATATCGAGAAGGAAGCCCGTCAATTGGCCGCCCAGGGGGTGAAGGAACTGTGCCTGGTGGCACAGGATAGCACCTGGTACGGCGCTGACCGCTATGGCCGGCCCAAGATCGCCGAGCTTTTGGCCCGCCTGGCCAAGATCGAGGATATCGAATGGGTCAGGCTTCATTATCTCTACCCCAGCCGGGTGACCGACGAGATGCTGGATGTCATGGCCGCCTATCCCAAGATCTGCCCCTACTTCGATGTGCCCCTTCAGCACGCCAGCGACCGCATTCTCAAGTCCATGCAGCGTATCGGGGACAGGGCCTTGCTGGAAAAGATGATCAGCCGTATCCGTACCAAAATACCCCACGCTTCCATCCGGTCCACTTTCATCGTCGGGTTCCCGGGTGAGACGGACGAGGATTTCCAAGAGCTATTGGCTTTCTTGAGGAGCTCCGAGTTGGACTATGTTGGCTTCTTCTCCTACTCCCAGGAAGAGAATACTCCCGCGGGCCGCATGGAAGGCCAGGTCCCTGAAAAGGTGAAAAAAGACCGGTTGACCGAGGCTTACCGGGTCCAAGAGGAGATCGCCCTCAAGTCCCACCAACGATGGGTGGGCGAGAAGCTTTTGGCGGTGGTGGAATCGGTCGAAAATGACGAAGCGCAAGCCCGCACCCGTTACCAGGCCCCCGAAGTGGATGGGATCGTTATCGTCGAAGGACTTCCCAAGGCCAAGATCGGCCAATGGGTCCAAGTCGAGATCACCCACGCCCTTGGACAAGACATGGTCGGTAAAGCCGTTCCTGCCGGCGTTTGATCATGAACGGCTTTCTATTCAATGCCCGCTCCAAGTGGAACCTGGCCAATCTTTTCACTTTTTCCCGCATCCTGGTGACGCCCTTCTTCCTGGTCTTCATTTTCCGGGACGAGCTTTGGGCCAAATGGACGGCGGGCCTTCTTTTCGCTTGGGGCGCCATCAGCGACTATATCGACGGCTACGTGGCCCGAAAGTACAAATTGATGTCGTCCTTTGGGATGCTGATGGACCCCTTGGCGGATAAGATCCTGATCCTTTCGGTCTTCGTTTCTTTCGTGGCCTTGGACTTGGCCCCGGCTTGGATGGTGGTCATCATCGCCGCGCGGGAATTCCTCATCACGGGCCTGCGTCAGGTGGCCCAAGCCCAGAACGTCATCATTGCCGCCAGTCGGGCGGGGAAGCACAAGACCGTCTCCCAGATCGTGGCTATCTCGGTCATCTTGGCCATCGTCTGCGCCCAGGCCACGGTGGAAGCCTATCAGGGTAAGTGGGATCTTTTCATCGCTCAACTTGGCAAGCCGGGCGAATGGTTGGAGTACTTCGTCTATTACGGGCCCCTGTGGTTGATGTTCTACGCGACGGTCATGTCCATCCTTTCGGGGGTGGATTATCTTTTCAAGAACAAGCATGTTTGGGGAGCGGAGAAGAAATGAAATTCCTCCATTCGGTGATCGCGACCTTTTTCGGGGCGGGGAAGATACCGGGCGCGCCCGGAACCTGGGGTTCCATCGCGGCTATCCCTTGTTTTTACTTCCTGTTGGACAAGCCTTGGGTCCATCTGGCGGTCTTGGTGGCGGTTTATTTTTTGGGGGTCTACGCGGCGGGGAAATTGGAACAAGACATGGGTGAAAAGGACCCTTCTTGCGTGGTCATCGATGAGGTGTTGGGGATGGGAGTGGCCATGTGGGCAGTCCCTCACCAAGGACCGTTCCTACTCGGGGTCAACACTTACGTCATCGCCGCTTTCGTCCTTTTCCGGATATTCGACATATGGAAACCCTATCCCATCCGGCGGTTGGAAAAATTCTCCGGCGGCTGGGGAGTGATGACCGACGATCTGGCGGCCGGCATCTATGCTTTTATTTGGGTGCAGATAGGGATATGGTTGACGCACTTACTTTAAAGGGGTTTGGATGAACGCTGAGATCGTCGCCATTGGAACCGAGCTTCTTTTGGGCCAGAACGTGGATACCAATTCCTCTTGGCTGGCTCAACAATTAGCCTTGATGGGCTTCGATGTTTATTCTTTCCAGGCGGTGGGGGACAACGAAAAGCGGATAGAGGGCGCCCTGAAATTGGCTTGCGAGAGAAGTCAAATGGTCATCACCACCGGCGGCCTGGGGCCCACGGTGGACGACGTGACCCGAAAGGTCATCGGCCGTTTGGCCCAGAAGCAGTTGGTTTTCAACGACAATATCGCCAAGTCCATCGAAGAGCGGTTCGCCAAGTTCCGCCCCGGCAAACCCTTTCCCAAGGTCAATTTGAACCAGGCCTTCATCCCCCAAGGCGCGACGGTCCTGCCCAACCCCAACGGTACGGCCCCGGGTTTCATCGTCAAGGTGGGGAAGTCGAGCTTGGCCTGTTTACCGGGTGTCCCTTCCGAAATGAAAGCCATGTTCGAGGATTCGCTTCGGCCTTACCTCAAATCCCTCGCTCCCGGTGGAACGGTCATCAAATCACGCGTTTTCCGCACGACGGGCATTGACGAGTCGGCACTCAACGAGAAGATCGTCGACATCTTTGAGAAGTCCACCAATCCCACCGTTGGGGTTCTCGCCCATTGGGAAGGCGTAGACATCCGGTTGACCGCTAAGGCGGAAAGCGCGGCCCAAGCGGACACGCTCCTGGATGGATTGGGTAAGGTGCTTACGACCCGTCTACCCAATTACATTTATGGTTGGGACCTGGACAAGCTGGAAACCATCGTGGGACGGCTTTTTACGACCCGTAACATGACCCTTGCCTTGGCCGAATCCTGCACGGGGGGGCTCATTTCCCACCGCATCACCCAGGTGCCCGGTAGCTCCAACTATTTCCTGAGAGGCTATGTGGTCTACAGCAACCAGGCCAAGACCGACACGTTGAAGGTGAGTCCGCAAATGCTCAAGGACAAAGGCGCGGTCAGCCCGGAAGTGGCCCAAGCCTTGGCCGCCCAAGTTCGTCTGGCCGCTAAGTCCGACGTGGGTCTGGCTACCACGGGTATCGCGGGCCCGGACGGAGGGAGCCCTGAGAAACCGGTGGGGCTGGTCTATATGGCCCTGGCGGACGAAAGCTCCACCCAGGTCTTTTCTTTTCGGTTCACGGGAAGCCGGGAAACGGTGAAGCAAAGGGCCGGTCAGACCGCCTTGGAGCTTTTGAGACGTTACTGTCTCCAACTTCCTTTGACGGATCCGTGACCTTGCCGAACCTTCGCCTTTTTGTCGCCGTCGAGATCCCGCAAGACATCAAAAATTCCATTTCCAATATCATTCAAAAAGCTCCTAAGTCCGGCGAAGTCAAATGGGTCGAACCGGAAAATCTCCATATGACCCTTTTATTCCTGGGCGACCAGGAAGAAACGCTCCTGCCGGTCATCAAAAATTCCCTTGGAGTGATAGCGAGCCAAGGTTCTCCCTTTCGAACGGAACTGGGAGGGTTCGACGCCTTCCCAAATTTGAAAAGCCCAAAGGCTTTTTTCGTTCCGGCGAAGGAGGGGGAGAAACTTCTTGTGCAATTAGTGGAGAAGTTGTCCAAAAACCTCCTGGAGAAGAAAATTTCCTTCGACCTAAAACCGTTTCGTGGGCATGTGACCCTGGGAAGAAGTAAAACGTTAAAGGGGTTACCCGCCCTCGTTGACTCACTTTCCGCGTCATGTCCGGCGATCCTGGGCGAAATGAACGTTGAACAATTTGTGCTCTTTCAAAGTCGGTTGACCGAAAAGGGGCCGATTTATACCGCACTCGAAAAATTCAAAATTGGTCCATGAAAATAATAAAAATTGTGGTGGAGAGTTTTTTTAAAAAGTCTTACCGTCATGCTGATTCTAATTCATCTTCCCGACGCGAAAGGAATCACCATGGTGGACGCACCGAGGGGGCCGGAAGGCCAGCCTCTGAACGAGAAGGAGATGGAAGAACAGTTCCGCGCCTTCCAGGCCGCCCAGCAGGCCTATCTGGAAGAGACTTTCAAGTGGCTCATCGATTATGTCGCGAGCTATTTCCCGGAAGATCAACTGGCTATCCGGGACATGGAACTGGAGGTTCATTTCGTCCACCGGGTCATGGAAGCGGGGAAACCCTTGGGAGCCCTGGTCTATCGTTTCCGGAAATTCACCGATAAGAAGGACTATTTCAAGGAGATGGCAGAGGACTATCAGGAAGGCCTGGGGGTCTCGGACATCTTATTCGTGGATTCGGAAACCTATAAATTCGAGGCGCCTAAAACCCTGGAAGGAACCGAGGAGTTCTTTGAGATCCCCATGGATAAGTTGACCGGACAAATACGGGAGCTGAGGGAAGCCCTGAAAGCCCGCGCCAAACTGCGGAAGCTCAAAGAGAGTCTCTAACAAAAGACTTATTCAAACTGGGGTTGCTTCGTCATTTACGCCCGCCTATTCAGCGGGCATTCCTCGCAATGACCACTATATTTGAACCGCTCCGCGGTTCGTTTTTCAAAGACTTGCATTGGACCCAAGACTTGCCTAAATTGGTCCGGCGCGAGCTTTTTCCATTATTACACCCACAGGAGCCCCGATGCCTTCCTCGTCCAAGCCTGCCTTGATGATGTACGCCGCCAGCGAGCATGATTCCAACCTTTATTACGCCGTGAAGTTCTCCGTCCCCGACCCATTCCCCTATTTTCGGATCAATGGCAAGGACGTCATCCTGATGAGCGACCTGGAATTGGGCAGGTCCCAAAAACAGGCCAAGGTGGATGAGGTCCTTTCCTATTCGGATATCCAGCTGAAAACCAAGGCTTCGGGGGTGGAAAAACCCGGCGTGGCGGATGTGACGGCTTTTTTCCTCAAGTCCAAGAAGGTCCGAAAGGTGATGGTGCCGGACAATTTCAACTTGGGACTGGCCGATGCCCTGAGAAAAAGGGGCTTGGAGGTCGAGAGCAAACCGGACCCATTCTTTGAGGAACGGGTTTATAAGTCGAAGGAAGAAGTGAGGATGATCACCCAAAGCCTGCGGCACACTGAGGCTGCCATCCACAAGTTGGAGGACCTACTCAGGGCCTCCAAGATCGTGGGCAAAAAGCTCCGCTATAGGGGCCAATGGGTCACTTCTGAACTGCTCAAGAAGGTCCTGAACGTTTCCATGATGGAGAATAACTGTATCGGAAGCCACACCATCGTCGCCAGCGGCAATCTAGGCTGCGACCCCCACAATGAGGGGACCGGGACGGTCTGGGCCAACCAATCGCTCATCGTGGACGTGTTCCCTAAGTCCGCCGACAGCTTTTATTACGCTGACATCACACGGACCTTCGTGAAGGGCAAGGCCACCCCGGCCTTGAAGGCTCAATATGAAGCCGTGAAGGCGGCGCAGGAGAAGGGCATTCGCATGGTCGCTCCGGGCGTCAATGGGCGGGCTGTCCACCAAGCCATCCAAAAGGATATGGAGGCCAGGGGTTACTATACCGAGCGCCGGAAAGGGACCATGGTGGGGTTCTTCCATGGGACAGGTCATGGATTGGGGCTCGACGTGCATGAACCGCCCCGCGTGAATTCCAGCGAACACATCCTGAAAAAAGGGGAAGTGGTTACCGTTGAACCCGGACTCTATTATCCCGGTGTGGGCGCGGTGCGCATCGAGGACCTATTGGTGGTGACGGAAAAAGGCCATCAGAACCTGACGGTCTATCCGAAAAAGTTGGAGATCGCCTGACGTTCGCCGAAAGAAATATGGACCCTGTCCAAAAACTCAACGAAGACTTCAAGAAATATATCCAAGCTCCTTTTGAGAAGTGGGACATCATTGAGGGAGCCCTCCTGGTCGCTCGCCAAGAATATCCGGGCCTGGAAATTGAAAAATACAAAACCACCGTTGATGAGATGACGCGTGGGGCAGTCAACCGTTTGGCTGGAGCCCTTGGAAAAAAAGACCAGTTGGACAGGCTTAATGCCTATTTCTTCGGGGAGTTGGGATTCGAGGGTGAAAGGAATGATTATTACGATCCCCGTAACAGTTATCTCCCTGATGTCCTCGACCGAAGGCGGGGTATTCCCATCAGCTTATCGGCGCTCTATCTGAGATTGGCTTGGGGTGCGGGAATACCCCTCTACGGGGTCAATTTCCCCGGACATTTCCTGGTGGTCTACAAGGAATCGAATCTGGACATAGAGAAGAACCTTTATGTCGATGTGTTCAACGGCGGCAAGGTCCTGGGGTTGGAAGAGATGAAGGGGTTGTTATCGCGCTCCGGCCGGAGAGTGGAAAAGCTGGAGCCTGCCACCCATCTCCGTAACGCGGGTGTCCTCCAGATACTTCACCGCCTATTGGGGAACTTGAAGGCCATTCACGCTTCTCAAGGTCGTGTCGAAAGGGCGCTCTGGGCGGCGGAATGGATGATGCTCCTGCTGTCGAACGATTGGGAGTGCCTCAGGGACAAAGGTCTTTTCTGTTATTCCTTGGGAAGGTTGGAGGAGGCGGAGAAAGCCCTTAGCACTTATTTGGAGCACTACACCCACGCGCAAGACTTTTCAAAAATATGGAATATCCTCGCGGTCATTCGGGTAAGTTTTCCCGCCAATTTGAATTGAGGGGGAACTAGGGCTGCTGTGGGTCAGGAGCGGCTTGTCCAGGGGTTGTAACGGGGATCATTTTTTTTAATGCGTCACTAGCCTCTTTGTCGTCCCCGCCCAAGGAAAAAGCGAAATAAGATAGAACGACCAAGGCGCCGCCCCAGATCATCATTTTGACGTTCATGATCTTTTTTCCCCGGTACATCATGTACCCGCCAACGATGCCCATCACCGTACTCGCCAATATCTTGAAGACTTCCATTGTTACCCGCCTATTTCTTCTTTTC
>CAZLND010000105.1:0-8700 GCA_964560635.1 uncultured bacterium
GATGAAATCGGAGGCGACCGCCGAAAGGGTCAGGGTCCGCATTTCCTCTTCCTTCGGATGGATGTCGATCTTCGATTCCTCTTCGGCGGCCCAGTTCAGGCTGTTCAGGGCCAGGTCAATATTGCCCATTTGCGGCACTTCCTGATTGGACAGGAAGTTGGAGTTCCCATAAACGACCAATCGGGTTTTTTTCGTTGGCGCGTCCGTCGGCACCCATTCACAAGCCAGACCCATGCCAACCGGCCCCTTGGTATCCAAGCCCGGATGGTAAACGGGCTTCTTTTCCTTGAGATTGGTGATCCCAAAACCCTGGTCCGTCGTTTGAAAGACGACCGTCTGGGTGACGTTCTTCAAGACCGGTTCGGTTTTCTGAACGCTTCGGGAGCCGGACATGACCACCGCCACATGACCCTCGGAGAGTTTTTGAACGATCGGGGAGCCCTGGTATTGGGGAATGACCGAACTGATGCTGGGAAACACATAGCTGGTACTGTCGACCACGAGATCGTTGCCCAATCTGACCCCGAAGTCCTTCAAAAGGGGCTCTAAACCGGTCCTGGTCATGAATCCGCGGCTTGTCGGATCGATGGGATCCAAACAAAGGAGCAGCTTGCCGCCTTGTTGCGTGAACTTTCGAAGGAGCTCCGTTTCCTGCGGTTGGAAAGCTTTGGTGGGTCCTACGACGGCGATCAAATAAGCATCCTCCGGCACCTTGCCGGCGACAAGAAGATTCAACGATTTGACCGTGTAATTTTCCCGTTCAATGTAATCCTTAAGGATACCCAAGCCGTTCCCCTCGGAGGGAGGCGCCGCGATGGATTTTTCACCGTGGCTTTCGGTGAAATAAAAGGTCAAGTGGGTGGTATCGCTCATCTTGACCAAGGCCGAGGTGAAAGCGGACTCCCCCTGGAATTTGGAGCTACGGGTTTGGACGGAATAAGTGACATAGTCCCGTTGCATGACGTCTTTACGGTTATCCCCGTTATCGAAGACCACCGTGTTGTATTCATGGATGCCGAGCCGTTTGACTTCGGTGGTATCCCGGTCCATATCGATGGCCTTGAAATGGAACTTGGTCGATTTCTTCGAGTACTCTTGCAACAGATCCTGTGCCCTTTGGACTTCCCGCACGGGCCGGCGGCTCGACATGAAAAGGGTGACGTCCACCGGCTTGGTGAGTTTCTGAAGGACATCCACCGTTTCTCCCGAGAGCGAATAGAACTTATTGGAAGTCAAGTCGAGCCGGAGGGGATGGCGGGAAATGACGTAATAGAGGGCTCCCACCAGGAAAAGGATGGCGATCGCCACCAGCGTGAAATTGGCCGCCACTAGGGTCGACCTCTTTTTTCCCGCTTCCTTCACCTTGGCCAGGTTGGCCGCAAGGAACAACGCGAGTAGAAAAATACCGGTCAAAAGAACGGAAAGGCTCCACCAACGGGCCTCCCCCACAATGAGCGTCGCGAAGAATCCCACAAACAGCAGTGCCATGGCGACAGACAGGACGATGGGGTTATAAGCCCGGAGGGCCAGGAGGAATTTCGGGGTTTCCATTTCGCTTTAGCTCCTCTTGCTTTCCAGGACCTTGACCGAGAAGAAAAGCCCCAGGAAGATCACGCTCAAGAAGTAGAACACATGGGTCAGGTCAATGACCCCTTTGAAGAAATCCTCGCAATGTTTGAAGACGGAAAGATTCTCCAAAAAGATCCCAAAATTGCCCCCCACGTTCTGGCTGGCCGCGCCCACGACCCAAAGCATCAAAAGGACCACGAAAGTGATGACCGCCGAGACGATCTGGTTCTCGCTCAAAGTGGAGGCCAGGAGTCCTATGGAAAAGAAGGCCATGGCCGCCAAGATGTACCCGAGGAAATTGCTAAGGACTATTCCCCAATCCGGGTTACCGGTCGCGGCGATGATGACGAGATAAAGAAGGGTCGAGCTGAGGATCAGGAGGAAGAAAACGCAGGCTCCCAAGAACTTCCCAATGACGATCTCCCAGAGGGACAAGGGCGAGGTCCGTAGCAACTCCACCGTTCCGGTCTTTTCCTCTTCGGACCACAGGCGCATGGTAATGATGGGGGTGATGAACAAGAAGATGATCATGGTGTTCTGGAAGACAGGAGACACATTGGCTTGTCGGCTCCCCACCACAATGAGCCAAAAGAAGAATCCAGTGACGAGGGAAAACATGGCCGCCACGATATAACCCATGGGGGAGGCGAAATAATGGATGAGCTCCTTGCGGACAATGGCGAAAAGCTTTCGGGAGTTCATTACGCGGACTCCTTCGTGGTGAGCTTCAGGAACACATCCTCTAGGCTCATACCCAGGGGGGTTAATTGGTAAAGGACCCACTTGTTATTGACGACGCATTTGAATAGGGCTTCCCGCACTTCGGCCGAACCGTCGGTGGTCAACTCGAACCTGGAAAGACCGCGAGTTTCCTTGCCCAAGGCCTTCACAACTGAAACTCCGTCGACCTTTTGAAGGGCTTTCTCGACATCGCCCGTCGGCCCTTTGACTTCCACTTCCAAGCTCTTCCCTCCCGCCAGGCGTTGGGAGAGGGTTTCCACCGAATCGGCCGCTACGACGCGCCCCTGATCGATGATGACCACGTGGTCACAAGTCGAGGAGACTTCGGGCAAGATATGGGTCGAAAGGATGATGGTTTTTTGACCGCTGAGGGACTTGATAAGCTTGCGGATCTCGAGGATCTGCTTGGGGTCCAGCCCGCGGGTGGGCTCGTCCAGGATGAGCACGTCCGGGTCGTTCAAGAGGGCTTGGGCCAAACCAACCCTCTGGCGATAACCCAGGGACAGGTGGCCGATGAGGCGCTGGCTCATATTCTCCAAGGACAGCATTTCCAGGACCTCGCCGATACGATTGGCTTTTTTCTCTTGGGGTATCTCTTTGATATCCGCCACGAACTTGAGATAGGAGATGACCTGCATGTCGGTATAAATAGGGGGGACTTCCGGGAGATAACCGATGTGTTTTCGCACTTCATGGGGGGCGTCCAAAACATTAAAACCAGCCACGGTCACCTTGCCGCTAGTAGGGGGGAGGGACGTAGTCAGGACCCTCATGGTGGTGGTTTTCCCGGCTCCGTTGGGGCCCAAAAGCCCCAGGATGCTTCCCTTCGGAACGGAAAAGGTGACTTTGTCGACGGCCGTTAGGGAGCCATAGGTTTTAACGAGGTCTTTGACTTCGATCATTCAGGGAACCCTTACGATGGCACCCGCGGGCAAAGCCCGTGGCACCAATATTAACCCGACTCCGCCAAAACAGGCTTCGCCGGGTTATCCTCACGCCTCAGAAGCGACATCCGGCGTAGCTAAAATTCATCCTCGGCTGGAAACCGGGATTTCTGCGAAGCCGGATAAAGTTCGAGCCGTTACAGAAAAACCAGGAAAAAATATATTAATTTCCTTTTTATTTTCAAGAAGAAATTTTCGAAAAGCCAAACACTGCACGGGGACTGGGAACGGGCCAAACTATACCATAAAAACCGGGGTCAAGTCGCCGTTCAGCGGAAATTTCATCGGGGTATAGACGTGTGAAAAAGGCGAAAAGGGCGGGTCAATCCTTGAAATTGGCCGAGGCGCCCTTGAGTCTTTGGGCCACCCCCTCCAACTGCCGGGCCGCGGCCACCATGGATTCCATGGAAGCGGTCAATTCCTCGGTCGAGGCCGAGATCTCTTGGGTCGCCGAGGCGTTCTCCTCGGAAACGGCAACGATATTGGTGATGGCTTCCACCACCTTGCCGGCCTGGTCGGCCTGGCTCTCGAAGGACTTGGATATCTCTTGTACCTGGTTGGCCACCTCATCGGAGGCGGATTGGATCTCTTTGAGGGCGTCCCCGCCTTCCGCGACGACCGTCAGGCCTTCCGTCACCTTTTCGGCCCCCGCGCTCATGGTGGTGACCACCGTGGCGATCTCCTTTTGGATCTCGCGGATCATGACACCGATCTGGTTGGCGGCCTCGGCGGAACCGTCGGCCAGCTTCTTGACTTCCTCGGCCACGACCGCGAAACCTCGGCCATATTCCCCCGCCCGGGCGGCTTCAATAGCGGCGTTCAGGGCTAGGAGGTTGGTCTGATCGGCGATATGGGTGATGACATCGACCACCTTGCCGATGGCTTTGGAACGCGTGCCTAATTCGGTCACTTCCCGGGCTGAACCCTGGACCACCTCGTGGATGAGGTTCATCTGGGCGATGGTGCGCTGGACGGCCTGACTACCCGCCGCCGAGGCGTTACGGGACCGGGCCACGACCTTTTCCGAATTGCTCAAAAGCTCGGCGGAAGTTTGGATGTTCCCCGCCATCTTATCGATGATATTGAAGGCTTCCTGCACCTTGACGGCTTGTTCCTCCGCCCCCTTGGAAATATTCTGGATCGTCGCCGAAACTTCTTCGGTGGCGCCATGCATCTGTTGGATGGTATGGGTCAGTTGTTCAGCGAGGTTGAGCGTTTCTTCAGAACTGTTCTTCAATTGGGTGGCGGAGGCCCAAAGGGACTCCAACATGAAATTGAAATGCTGGGCCAATTGTTTGAAGTCGCCCACATATTTACCCTGAACGGATACGTTCAAGTCGCCCTGCGAGGCTGTTTCCATGGCTTTCAGGAATTCCCCAAGGGGTTGAAGAAGGATCTTCTGGACCACCCACAAGATAAGCCCCGACACGAATACACCGGACAGAACGCAAATAACATAAAAACGAATGGGCCCAGTTTCTTTCAAGAAAGCCAATTGAGGAAAAAGCAGACCTATCACCACACCCAGAAAGATGATGACCCCATAAAGGATCATTTCCGAGCTGTTATGCATGTTCCTACGGGCCCTCATAAGAGACTCCCTTGACCGCTGGTAGGCGGCTTCAATCCCAGATGGGCATAAGCAAGGGCCGTGGCTTTGCGGCCCGTGGGTGTTCTTTGTAGGAAACCGATCTGGACCAAATAAGGTTCATATACATCCTCTAAGGTCTCTGGCTCTTCCCCCGCCGCCATGGCCAGGGTCTCCAACCCAACAGGACCTCCCGAGAATTTCTCGATGAGACAGGACAGGACCCGTCGGTCCATGCGGTCCAAGCCCAAAGCGTCCACTTCCAAAAGGCGCAGGGCCGAATCGGCTACTTCCCGATCGATGGCTCCCTTACGTTTGACCTCAGCGAAATCCCGCACCCGTTTGAGCAATCGGTTCGCCAATCGCGGCGTCCCCCGGGACCGCCGGGCGATCTCTTGGGCCCCTTCCCCGGAAAGTTTGATGCCCAACACTTGCGCCGACCTTTCCAAGATGGCCGCCAACTCCTCAGGCTGATAGAACTCCAGCCGAAAAGAAAGGCCGAACCGGTCCCGCAAAGGAGCGCTGACCTTGCCCGCCCGGGTCGTAGCGCCCACCAAGGTAAAAGGAGGCAGTTGAAGCCGAATGGCCCTCGCCGTGGGGCCCTTGCCGATCATGATGTCCAACTGAAAGTCTTCCATGGCGGGATAAAGGATCTCTTCGACCACTCGGGGCAGCCGGTGGATCTCATCGATGAAAAGAAGGTCGTGGGGTTGCAGGTTGGTCAAAAGGGCCGCCAGGTCGCCCGCCCGCTCAATGACCGGACCTGAGGTGGTACGAAGGTTGACCCCCATTTCCTTGGCGATGATACCGGCCAAGGTGGTTTTTCCCAGACCCGGGGGGCCCGCCAGGAGCAGGTGCTCCAGGGCTTCCTTGCGTTTTTGGGCGGCTTCTAGGGTGATGAGCAGGGATTCTTTGAGAGCGGTTTGGCCGATATATTCGGCCAGATGCTTGGGGCGAAGGGTCGGTTCTTCATCCTCTCCCGATCTTTCGGGGTCCATCACACGTATCTCTTCCGGAGGTTCGTTCACCGGGGGATTGAGGGCGGATGTTTTGGAACGGGCCATGCGGCTATTTTACAAGAAAAAGGCCAGGAACGAGTGTGAAAGTGCGAAAGTCAAAGCCCGAGTATCCGAACCTTTTCACTTCCGGACTTTAGCGCCTTTCTTCTCGGCGGTCCCAGGCTTGGAAAGATAAACGACCTCACATTCGGGCAAGGCTTCCAGGAAGACCCTTCCCCACCTTTCAGTGGTCACACGGGGGTCCAATAGGGTGACCGTCCCCACATCGGTGGCCGAGCGGATCAAGCGGCCAAAACCCTGTTTGAGCCTTAAAACCGCCTCTGGAAGGCTTTCCACCTGGAAAGGCTCCAAACCTTGTTCCTTTAAACGGGCGTGGCGGGCCTCCACCAGGGGGCCTTCCGGCACTTGGAAAGGGAGCTTTGTGATAATGAGATTCGACAAGGCTTCCCCCGGAACGTCCACCCCCTCCCAAAAGCTGTTGACCCCAAAGAGGACCGAATTGATGTCTTCCCGGAACACCCTTAATAGCCGACTGCGATCCCAACCTTCCTCGCCTTGAATAAGCAGCGTAATGCCCATTTCGTCCAGATCCGGCCGGACAGCCTCGGACACTTGGCGGAGCATCTTGAAACTAGTGAAGAGCACGAAAGCCTTCCCATGGGAATTTTTCAGGGAAGCCCGTGTGTAGTCGATGACCGCCCGAACATAACCTTCTTCCTCACGGCGAGGATGGGGCATGGCCCGGGGAAGGAAAAGAGTGACTTGCTTCTTGAAGTTGAAGGGAGACCCCACCAAGAGGGTCTTCACCCCCCGATCCCCTTCCATTTCATCCAATCCCAAGGCATGTTTGAAATAGCCGAAGTCCTTCCCGACCGAAAGGGTGGCGCTGGTAAAAACGACCGACTTGACCGAGGCCAGCAAATGTTCCCGGATAAGGCTGGAGGAATCCAAGGGAATGGCTTTCACCGAACTGGCCGTGATCAATCCCCTTTTGAGCGCGGGTCCGTCCGGCTCCACCACATAACAAGCCTCATCCTCCAAACCTCTTTCGAGGATGAAGGACAGACGTCGGACCAAGGACCTGCATTCTTCTCGGGTACCCTTGGCCTCCAACTGAAGTTCTTCAGAGGTAGCGGAGGATTCAGCCATTTGAAGGAGGGACTCGATCCTTTGAAGGGGGATAGCCAATCGCTCCACCGAAGGAGGATTGACTGGCATGGGATAAGCCCGATTCTGCCCCGTGGAAGGGATGGCCGCTCGCCCGATCTCGTTGAAAAACCCCTCGGCGGCGGTCTTGAATTCCATTACGGCCTCTCCCGCCCCTTGCGTGGGGAGTAAGGCGAACAATCCCTTTTTCCCGTCGGCGGACTTGTCATCGGAATAAAGGAGCCGTTTGACCAACCCGACGCATTCGGCCAGGGATACGGAGGTAGCCAAATGCTCAGCGGCCAGGGCGGGAAGATGGTGGGCTTCATCCACGATCAATACGCTATAAGGAGGCAAAACCCCCTGCTCCTCGTTCATCTTCAAGGCCAAGTCCGCCAATAGAAGGGCATGGTTTACCAGGATGAGGCGGGCACCGTAAGCCCTTCGGCGAAGCGAATGGTAAAAGCAAGTATCAAAGGTATCGCACTTGGGGCCAAGGCAGTGGAAAGGGTCGCTTTTGATATCGTTCCAGGTATCGGAAGAAATGGAGAAGGGGGCCGAACTGTAGGTGCCTTCTGGGGAAAGGGCCGCCCATTCTTGGACCTTCAGGAGGTCAGTGGCTTGCCCATCGAAATCCATCTGCCGACTTTGGTCCAGGGCCATGGCCAGCCGCCGCTTGGAAAGATAATTCCCCCGTCCCTTGAGCAAGACCGCCGTGGCCGTTCCCAGACCCTCTTTCTCGAGGGCCTTTAGAACGATGGGCAGATCCTTTTGGAAAAGCTGTTCTTGAAGGGTCAAGGTATGGGTGGAAACAATGACCGGTTCTCCACTTTTGAGGGCCCACTCCAGGGCGGGAATAAGGTAAGCGAAACTTTTGCCCACGCCCGTGCCGGCCTCGACCATCAAAAAGCCGCCTTTTTCCAAGGTCTCCGCGACCGCCCCCGCCATTTCATTTTGCTGTGGACGGTCCTCCAGCCGGTTCTCAAGAACGGCGGAAGAGAGCCTTTGGGCGATGTTCATGGAAACTCCGGCGCAAAAAATGTAGCCCTAAGAGCAAGCCCTTAGGGCTGTGTGTCCCCCTACGCAAGGGCTTCGGGGGATAATCCGCCTTTAAACTTGGCGGAATCCACCGAAGCAGAAAAATCAGATTTTAGGCTGATCAAATGAAAGGTTTTCTGCGTAGGCGGATAAGAGGAAGAATTCCTCTCTCTTTCAAGGATCATCATTTTAAGGGGCTTAACCGGCTAATTCCAGGTACCTTTTAACGATGAGGCCTTCTCTTGAATTGCTTCTGGAGCAGGGCCCTTTTGACGAGTGGATGCCGGCGCTTCCATGGCGCCCGGCGATGATTGCGGATGTCCTGGAGTCGTTGAAGTCTCTTCTTGAGGACGATCTGTCGAAAAGCCCGCCACCGTTGGAATCGCTGGGTCTCATTCCGGCCTAACCGACGTTGCAGGAGGAACCGGCCCTTTTGGAAGTTCGACAAATGGCCCGCGTCCACCAGGTGGCTTTCGTGTCCGTTGCCCACTTCCACCGACCCTTCGTGAGTGGTCACTTGGGCATTCTCGCCTTGGGCGTTCACCTCAAAAGCCGTTCCCCGGACCCCGCAAATGACCCCGTTGGATTCCACCTCAAATGTGGATTGGCTGTCCAACAGATGCTTTTTGACATCGGCCAAAAGATTCCCTGTCAG
>CAZLND010000106.1:0-8679 GCA_964560635.1 uncultured bacterium
TAAAAACGGGGACCCAAGGATAATTTGGGCTCCGTTCCCCATTGGCCGTTGTTGGAAACTTGGCTGGGAAGCCATGCTTGGCCGCCCACCTCAAAAGAAAGGCCCTTGGGATTCGTCCATCCATAAGAAGCGTTGAAGTTCATGCCCAATTGCAGGACATTCTGTCCGTTCTGTTGGGTCGGCAATCCTTGGAACACCGACAGCCGGATGACCTCGCTTTGGTCCCCGGTAAAAGGCTGGAAATGGTTCAAGGAAAAGAAGGCCGAATCGCCCAACTTCAGCTGATCGATGGCGATCCCCGCTCCATAGTTCGGGTTGAAGGCGCCCGAGTAGGAATAACCCAGCGCCAAGCCGTATTCCCCCCCGCCCGATGGGACTGAGATACCGTACATGGCGTTGACGCCGAATCCCCGGCCACGATACCGGCTATCCACGAACTCGGTAGGGATATTGGCCTGGAACTGCTTAAGTTCCCAACTGGGGTCTCCCGTCGGAACGTTGAAAGCGATATTCAAAATGGCGGGCAGGCCGAAGGATTTGAAATGCAGTTCGCTTCCGAGAATCGTATCGGAAAAAGATGTTAAATTTTGGGTTTGAGTGAGCCCGGTGGTCGAGTCGGTGTAATTCCCATTTCCGAACATCCCTTGTCCATAGAGCTTGATGTCGTCATTCAGGTTCAAAACCATACTCGCGGGAACCCATATCTCGGACCCATTGTTAGGAAGGGAGGAATTCAGGTCCCACATCTGATATTGGACCCCAAAGCTCAGCTCACCCGCCACGGAAACGACCGGCAGGGTCATGAGCAAGAGTAACCCAAAGATCTTTTTCATCATCTCGAACCCCTATCGAAAGATTCTCATCATCCCGACTTAACGATGTTCCTAAATATCAATTCCCCGGCACATTGACCGTGATGTTGAACTTCTTCGTTCCCATGACGCCGTTCTGGCCCAGGGTGTTGTCTTTGTTGATGGAATTGCCTTGGGTGAACTGGTTATTAAGGTCCCCCAATGCGCCCCCGACCAAGCCGTTGTGGCCAGTTCCTTCGCCATGGTCCGGCGAATGGTGGAAATGCCCATTCGACAACTCTAATTTATCGCCCCCGTGGTAAAAGGTCGTGTTCCCGCCATAGGTCAAATAAACAGTGCCTTCCAGGACCTGAAGGTTGAGCTTGTTCTTATCCGCGTCATAGGCATAGTCGAATTGGGTTCCCCGAACACCGCAAACCGACCCGCCCGCCTCCACTTCAAATGAGGAATTGGGGGTCAATAACTTTTTGACCCGGGCCAATAGCTCCCCGAATTTGAGGTTGAACTTGATGTTCTTCTGGAGAGGCGTAGCTTGATCGAGTTTGGAAAGGACCAGCTTGGTATGGGGTTTCAGGTCCAATTCCGAGCCATCGAAGAACTGCAGGGTGGCTTGGCCCGATTTGCTCACATTGACGGTCTCGCCTTCCTTGGCGGTAGAACCCCGTTGGACCGTCCGGGTGTTGCCTTTCTTGCTTCGCACGGTCACCTTCCCCGTCACGGAATAAAAGCTCGCCTTGGCGGCAGGAGTAGAGGTCGCGACCGCTTGAGCGGCGCCCCAAGAAACCCCGGGCCGCAAGACGAACAAGCCCATGAAGATGGAGATTATCAAGAATTTTTTCATTTCAGCTTCCGCTCCTCTATTCGAACCCGCTCTTGGATCTTAGAACCATCACAACTGGATCAGGGTCAGTAGCCACCGATCGACGACCCATATTTATAAACAGTCCTCAGGTTGTAATCCGCCACAAACACATTGCCCGCAGTATCCACGGCTATCCCCGAGGTACTCGAAAGCGTGTTGCCGGGGTCCGCATAGTTCCACTGGGTCAGATAATTACCAACTCCATCGAATTCTTCGATTCGACCGTTATTGCTATCAGTCACGAAAACATGTCCTGCGGGGTCCACCGCCACGCTATTGGGATAACTGAACTGTCCGTTCCCCCCGCCACTAGAGCCCCATTGGAGTAGATAGTTCCCATTGGAGTCGAACTTCTCGATGCGATTGTTGAAGTAATCAGCCACATAAACGTTGTTGGAGGCGTCGACCGCCAAACCGTCCGGACTGCTGAACTGTCCGTTCCCGCCACCGTTGGAACCCCATTGTTTCAGCAAAACCTTATTGTTGTTGAACTTCTGGATCCGGCTGTTGTTCCAATCGGAAACATAAATGTTACCAGCGGTATCCAGCGCCACCGCCGATGCGATATTGAATTGGCTTGGTCCGGACCCATAGGTTCCCCAAGTGAAAAGGAAATTACTGCTCGGATCGAATTCCACCACTCGATGATTGTAACTGTCCGCGACATAAAGATCGTTCGAGGCGTCCACCGCGACACCATAGTTAGTATTGAAAGCTTGCGTCCCGTCACCGGCGACCTGGGCGACAGCGTTATAGGTGATGCCATCGGAAGTGTTGAACTTCCAAACCAACCCATTGCCGGAATCGGCCACATACACGTTCCCCAGGCTATCGACTGCCAAACCATTCAGGTTCCCGAAGGTGGTAATGGTCCCTGTCCCTCCCCCGCTGAAAGCCGTCACGTAAGGGGGCGGGGTCACCAGGACCGTTGCCGTGGGGGTGGCCGTCGGCGTCGCCATTGAGAAAGGATGTCGGGGTAACGGCGGCGGGAATTTCTGGACGCGGTTGTTATACACGTCCGCCACGTAAACATTTCCTGCTCCGTCCACGGCCACGCCACCCGGCTCACTGAACTGCCCGGGGAGGCTCCCCGCGCTTCCCCATTCGCCTGTGAAATTGCCATTGGGATCGAATTCCATCATGCGGTTGTTGGCGGTATCCGACACGTAAAGATAACCCGCCTTGGGGCTTCCCGCCGGGGCCGTTGCCAGGGAACCTACCCTGAACTGACCCGCCCCCGCACCCCATTGTCCGACGTAACTAATGGTTCCATAGGGCGAACCGGGGACAACGGTATAAACATTGATGCCGATCCCGCCTAGGCCGGCCTCATAGATCGTCGTCGGGCTTCCCGGGCTCACCGCAACCGTGGGAAGATAATCACCATTACCTATCTGTTCATACCCGGTATAAGCGCCGTAATTTCCTTGGAAATTCCCGGACGGATCGAATACCTGAATGGTACCCGTAGGAGAATTATTCTGGGCTCCGTAGATATTGCCTGCCGCATCCACCGCTACTCCCGTGGCCAATCTAAAGTAACCCCCTGAAGTATAAAAGTCGTCGTTATAACCTATCGACCTTTGAAGGTTTCCTTGATAATCGAACTCACGAAGAACGTCCGAATTCGCCACATAGACATTGCCCGCCGCATCGGTGGCCAATTGGTACGGATCCTGCCAGGAATTTGAAGAGACGTTATACCGCCACGAAACCCCCGCCGAATAATTGATGCCGTTGGTCGAGGTATAGGTCCGCACGTAGCCGTCAAAGTTCAGGTTGTCCACCCCGAAGTTATGCGATAGATAAACCGTGGTCCCAGCGTTGTTGACAGCGATGCATCCCACGGGCGCGTTCCACATGGCCTTAGGGCCCTTGGGCACAGAAGTATTCGTGGCAGTGGCCGTCGCGGTCGGAGTGGCCGTTGGTGTGGCCTGCGGACCGCCTTGAATGACCAAGTGATAGTCCCCTCCCGGAGCGCCCTCGGTATCGGATTCCACCGACACGTAATAATCACCAGCCGCGAGGACCTTTTGGACCTGGACGGGATAAGCCGAGTTGTTCACGTAATGACCGATCTGCTGGCGGCGGTAGTCGAACAGATAGAACTCCAGTTGGACCTTCCCTGACCCGTCGTCAAAGCAATCCAATGACAGTTTATAGGTCCCGCCATCGGTCCCCGCCTTGAAATGCCACGTCTCCACATTGTTGAAGTAGAAATTGACCGTTCCCTTGCCCACGAGGTCGGTGCCGTTGGACACGGTCCCCAAATAAGTGGCCTTCGAGAAAAACCTGTTGTCGCCGCTGGGCGACACGTTCGCGATGGGCGCCGAGACCGGGGCCGGCGACACAGCGCAAGTGGGATTGAAGGTTGAAAGGTTGAAACTGTAATCACCCGAATCGCCATCGCTGAAACCATCCAGGATCAGGTAATAGGTCCCCATCGGCAGGGTGCCCGTCACGAAAGCCGCTCCATCCTCGCAGAAATTGCTGTTCGGTAAACTAAAGGCCACCGTGCTATTGAGGTCATCCGGATTGGTCCGGATGTAGAAATGGGCCCCAAAGTTCGAGGCGCAAGAATTGATGAAAAGGCTCTTGGGCGCGTTCAGGGTGAACTGATAGACCACATCAGGAGCGCCCTGGCCAATATGCCGGACATAGGTTCCCTCGTCGTGGAAAGTGACAGGCTGGCTGTAGTGGTCAGGAAGCCCATTGGTGTTCCCCGCCACCGGGTTTCCGCTGTCGATGAAGGCTGTGATGTCCTGGAAATGCTGGACGAAAGGCGGCGTCGGGGTAGCGGTGGCCGTCGGCGTGGCCGTGGGTGGCGCCCCTGCCTGAACCACCAAGTGGTAATCACCACTCGGGGCTTGGTCATCAATGGCATAGACCGCCACGACGTAATCCCCCGCCGAAAGGTTCTTGACGACTTGGTCCAGCGGATACCCGCCCGAGGAGGACGCGACCAGGGAATGAGAACCGAAAGATTCCTGGTAAAGATCGAAGCCCAAGCGAGCCTTGCCGGTGCCGTCATCGAAACAATCCAAGGAGACACTGTAGTCCGTGCCATCGGCACCTGCGTGGAAGCGCCAAGTGTTGACGTGGTTAAAGTAGTAATTGACAGACCCCGAGCCCACCGCGTCCTGGCTGCTGGTGACGGTGCCCACGGGAACGGCATCGGAGAAGTAAGTATCGTCGGCCATGTTGCCTGTTTGCCCGCTTACGACCGGGGTCGAAACCGGCGATAACTGGCAGGTGGGTCCGAAGGTAGAAACGGCCAAACTGAACTCACCCTGATCACCACCCGTAAAGCCGTCTACGATGACGTAATAGGTCCCCGCCAACAAGGACCCGGTCACCAAGCTGGAGGAACCGCCACCACAGCTATTCGAGTCATCATTCAGGGCCACCGTGGTGGAGGGGTCGTTCGGATTCGTTCGGACGTAGACCACTGAGTCAAAACTCGTTCCGCAAAGGCTGACCAAGACGCTCTTAGTCGAGAGCAAGGTGAATTGGTAGACGGTGTCGGGGGCGCCCGCCCCGTAGTTGTAGCTGACATCGTTGGTGGAATTCCAAAGTTTTGTCGATTGGCTGTAGTTATCCGTCCCACCGGTCGTGTTGCCGGTAACGGGTGTACCGTCCACGGTGACGGTCGGGATGCCCGCCGGAACAGTCGGGGTGCCGGTCGCCGTGGGCGTCGGGGTCGCCGTTCCCGTCGGGGTATCCGTAGGCGTGGTCGGAAGCGGCTCGGGCTCGATCTCGATGGAACTGACCTCGGCCGGGTAAAGAGGATAATTGAAACTATTGATCGGCGCAAATTGGAAACTGATGTTCCCCGAGACGTCCGGCGCGATATTGTCGAAGACCTGGTCGATTGGTTGTTGGTACCCGTAATTGGGCAGATAGAAGTTGGTCAAAACCTCCGCCCCATTGATGAAGACATTCTCGTAACCGTACTGATAGTCGTCGGAGAACCGCAAGTGGACCTGGTATTGACCCGGAAGGACGGGGAAGGTGAAGCTCATGGGCGCCCCGTAACTTTCACGCGGGTAATTGTAAAGCGACTGGTCACTGGTGTTATAGACATTGGAGCCGCTGGGTTGGAACACCCCTCCGCTGTATCCCACGCCGCCTATCCAGAACTTGCCGTGACTGTCGCGATAAGGAAGCTTCAATCCATTGGAGGAGCCCGCGCCCGCGATGACGCGCCAATGGGCTGAAGGCGTCAGGCTTGGCGTGGGGCTGGGCGTGACCGCCATGGATTGCGGGATGACCTGGATGGCGGAAATGACGGGATACCCGGCCGAGGCCGGTCCCAATTGCACGGTGATATTGCCGCTCACGTCGGAAACATTATCGAAAACCTTGTCGTCGGCCGCGTTGCCGCCCACCTCGGAGAAAATATCGAGGTTGGTCAGCACCTGGCTTCCGTTGATGGAGACATTGAACATCCGGGCTCCGGTGTACCAATGGGCACCCGTGGCGTCCCCTTCGGTGAACTTCAAGGTGATCTGGTATTGGCCCGCCGGCACGGGATAGGTATAGGTCAAGATTGGGGTATTGGTGCGCGCCAGTTGGTACAACTGAGAATCCTGCGTCCCATAACTGGGATAGGCGTCGAAACGCCCGGTATCCTGGTAATCGTTCGGGACGACGTTCCCGATCACCGTATCAGGGATCCAGTTATGGCCCAGATGGTCCGTGTAGGTGGGATAAGGACTGACACCAGCCCCCATGAATTCCCTCCAAACGTAAACGGGCGCCGTGGCTGTGGAAGTGATCGTGAAGGTGGCTGTGGGCGTGTCCGTGGCCACAGGGGTATCGGTCCCCGTCAGGGTCTCCGTAGGAGTGAAGGTGTAAGTCGGGGTAGCCATGGGTGTCGGGGTGGTAGCGGCGTCAAAGCCTTGGACGACCAACCGGTAGGTCCCGTCCTCACCATCGTCATTGGGGCTCACGACCAGGTAATAGGTCCCCGCCGCCAGGTTCGAGACCACCATCTGGTTCAAGGGCGTCATGCCGTAAGAGGAAGCCAGGGGACTGTTGGAATCGGCCGGATTGGCGTCATAAAGCCAGACATCGTCCAGGTTCTTGCCCGTGCCATCATCGAAACAATCCAGGTTGATAGCGTAATTCCCGCCATCCGTTCCTACCGTGAATTTCCAGGTGCTGGTGTAATTGAAATTGTAATTCGCCGTGCCCGTCCCAACCGCGTCGCCGCCGGCCGAGACCGTGCCTAGATCGGTCGCGTTCGCGTAATCGGGAAGGTCGCCGTTATTCACCGGCGCCGCGTAGGCGATCGGAGTGGCCGTTGGGGTAAGGACGCATTGTGGCGTAAAGGAGGAGACCGACAGGCTGTAGGTCCCGGCGGCGTAGGAAGAATAGCCGTCAATGAAGAGGTAGTAGGTCACCCCCTGGGTCAGGACTCCCGTGGCGAGGGACGACCCATATCCCGCGCAGAAGTCGGAATATTCGCCCAGGTCAGTCGCCGAGGTGGGATCGGTGGGATTGGTCCTGAGGTATAGCACAGAATCAAAGGAGGCGTTGCAGAGGTTGATGAAATAACGCCCGGTGGACGGCGGCGAGAACCGATAGA
The DNA here is from genome assembly GCA_964560635.1 of uncultured bacterium. Taxonomy (GTDB): domain Bacteria; phylum Oederibacteriota; class Muellerivitia; order Muellerivitales; family Muellerivitaceae; genus CAZLND01. The sequence continues at coordinate 7,265 of CAZLND010000106.1, forward strand.
TGTTATCGGGGGAATTGGCCCCGACATTGGTGACGAAGCTATTGAAGCCCGATATCTCCGTGACCGGTTGATAGGCGTTGTTATTGGCATAGGACGTGTCACCCGACAAGGTGACCGGCTGGTCGATGATAGAGCTGATGTCCTCGATCTGAGTCGACGGGGTGGGGCTGTCCGTCGGAACGAACGTAGGTGATGGCGTGGGGGCCGGACCGCCCTGCACGACCAGGCGGTAATTGCCCGAGGGCGCGTTGGGATCGGTAGCGTAGACGGCCACGTAATAATCACCCGCTGGCAAGTTCCAAACGACCTGATCCAGAGGATCGCCGTCATTTGAACTGACAACGTGTTCAAAGGTGGCGTTCGAGTATTGATTGGGCTTCTTATATTGATAAAGGTCGAAGCCAAAGCGCGCCTTATTGGTGCCGTCATCGAAGCAGTCCAACGAGAGGGTATAGGCGCCGTGGTCGGTCCCGGCGCGGAAATGCCAGGTATCCACGTGGCGGGTGAAGAATCCTAGGACCCCTGTTCCGACCGCGTCATTGCCGTTGGAAACCGTGCCCAGCCAGGTCGCCCGGCTGAAGGCGTCGTCATCGTCGCTGGGCTCGACATTGGCCACGGGTGTGGCTCCCGGGGTCAGGGCGCAGGTCGGCGTGAAGGTCGAGAGGTTCAAGGTGAAAGGTCCGAAGTCGCTATATTGGTAACCATCCACGATGAGGTAATAGACACCCGCCGGGAGCGACCCGGTCACCAGGCTCGAGGAAGAGGAAGCGCAATAGTCCGAGTCATCGTTGGCCGCCACCAAGGGTCCATAGGGCGAACCGGACCGCAGGTAAAGCGCGGAATCGAAGGAAGCGCCGCACAAGCTGATGAGCAGGCTTTCCCCCGCGTGACCTGAATCCACCGTGAACTTGTAGGCGATATCGGGCGCTCCCGAGCCCCAGGTATCCGACCCACCATTGCTGACGTTCCAGAAGTTCACGGATTGGTTGTAACTATCCGGCTGACCGGTGGTATCCCCCGCCACCGGCGAAACATCGATGGCGGAAGTGATGTCCGTGGGAACGGGCGGTACGGGGGTGGCCGTAGGAGTGTTGGTCATGGTCGGCGTGGGCGTGGGGGATGTGGGGCCCGCCAACGGGATGGAATAGACGTGATAGTTGCTGTTGGTCACATAAATATTCCCGGCCGGGTCGAAGGCCAGGTACCAGGAATAGGGAATACCCACTCCAATGTTGGAATTGATGAGGGTCCCGTTGGGGTCGAACTGGGAGATATTCGCGTAATAATTGGTCACGACTACGAAACCCCGCGGGCTGATGGCCACGTCATAGGGGTAATAAATGCCCGGGCCGGCCAGGACCTGCGCGACCTGGAAATTCTGATCCAGCTCTACTACGCGGTTGTTGTTCAAGTCG
>CAZLND010000107.1:0-8547 GCA_964560635.1 uncultured bacterium
GACCGCGTCCACCATATGCTCGAGCACCATAGGACCAGCGATGCTTCCCTCTTTGGTGACGTGTCCGATAAGGAACAAGGGAAGTTTTTCGCGTTTGGCTAAGTAGGTTAGCCTTGCCGCCGATTCCCGCACCTGGGACACGCTTCCCGGCGCCGAGGCGATATCCGCCAGGAAGAGGGTCTGGATGGAATCAATGACGGTCAGGACCGGCTTGGTTTTCTCGATCTGGTCCAGGATGGCCAGGACATCGGTTTCGGGGAAAATGAAAAGGTTGTTGGAACGGATGCCCAGACGCTCAGCTCGGAGCTTGATCTGTTGGGCCGATTCCTCCCCCGTCACATAGAGACACTTGCCCTGGCCTTCTTTTTGGAGTTTGGCGAGACGATCGACCACTTGCAGTAAGAGAGTGGATTTCCCGATGCCCGGGTCGCCGCCTATCATCACGGTCTCCCCCGGCACGATACCGCCCCCCAGTACCCGGTCGAATTCATTGATGCGGGTCTTCAGCCGAAAACCTTCATCGACCTCGATGTCATCCAATGAGACCGGTTTCACCGTTTCGGAAGGGCCGGCGAGCTTCCGCCCCCGCTCCTCCGACCGGCCCTTGTCCATCAATTCCTCGACGAACGTGTTCCATTCGCCGCAGGCGTTGCACTTGCCCTGCCATTTGGGGCTTTTGGTACCACAACTCTGGCAGACGAATTGGGATTTGGTTTTAGGCATCTTTCACCCCGTCAATCATTGAACCGGAAGACATATCCCGCTTGGAGCCAAACCCCTAAAGTGGGTTTGGAGTTATTGGGCTGGCCGTTGGTCAGGTCCAGCTCGGCCGTGAAGCCCTTCCAACCGGCGTCGAATCCGAGCCCGTCGTACCACCAATTGGAGCCGTAAGTGGAGGTGTTGGAATAGCCCCCCACCAATGAGATATCCGCCAGCCAATCCTTGTTCTCGAAAACTTTCTTGGAAAAGTCGAACTGGACCCCGCCGCCATCCAGGAAACCCCCGGTCAGCTTGAAACCCACATCCTTCAAGTAATAACCCAGCACCAGATTGGCTAGCCCCGGGTAACCTCCCGTCACCCCGACCACCGGGTATTCGGTCTTGAATTCTTCCTTCGGGGTCTCTTCTTTGGAGATATTGGCGATCTGATTTCTCTCAATTCGCACCTGCACCCCGTCCTTGAGCTCCACGCGGACGTAATCCGTCTGTTCTTCCAGGATGGTCCCGTCAAAGACCTGTCCATCATTGGTGAGGATCTCCGCCGAATGAACAAGTGCGGGCGCGATCAATAGGAGCAGGCCAGCCATCCAAAGCGATAAAAACGAATGGTTCTTCATGATCCCCTTCTTGTTTTGAGTTCCACTCCCGAATTATACACTTGTATACCTTCTGCCCACAAACAAAAAAGGCCCCTGTTTCCAAGGGCCTTTCGCGGTTTTCTTCTAGTGCTTGTACTGTTGGATCATCTTCATGATGTCTTCTTTGCTGGGCTTCTTACCCGAGCCGTCGCCCCCAAAACTGGGCATATCCATCTTCTTATATCCGGCCGGGACCTCGAAAAGGCTGGAGCTCAGCGACTTCTTTTCGATGTTGGTCACTTCCATCATGGCGGTGGGATTCCCCGCCTTGTCGTTGAATTGGTACTTCATAGGGAACAACTTCTCGGAAAGCATGGTTTTCACCATGGCCTTTTGATCGGAAGGAAGTTTGTCCGATTGGGACGCCATGGCATTGCCCCACCAATTCCCGATCCCCTTAGCGAACCACATCTTACCGCTGGAATCATCGGAGGAATAATCCCATTCCTGGCAGCTATAACCCAGGATGGTCTCCGAATGGCCGGTCTTTTTGATGCTGAAATGATGGTCCTTCTTCGGGCCCGTGAATTTCTCGGGATGGATATCCGTGACCATGTACATTTTCTTGTCGTCCATGATGGTGATCACTTGGTGCTTCTTCATGTCCATGATGGAACCAACTTTGTACTTGGACTCGGCGCCTTCCATCTGCATTCGTAATTTCGAACCCTTGACCAAGTATTGGATGCTATTGGACTTGTCCGAGCCCTTATGGGTCATCTTCATATCGACTTGGCCCTCGAAATCCCCAAATGCCATCACTCGTCCAACGGTCAATAAGGCGCCCAAACCCAATACCAAACCCCATTTCGAGATCTTCATGCGTCCCCCCTTAGGTTCTTTGACAGCCCGGCTAATCTATAAGAACCGCCCCTATCCCTCAATATGAATCCAAACAAAAAAGGCCCCGCCATTGGCGGGGCCTTCGGATTTTACCTTGAAGTTAAAGTCAGCTTTCTTACTTCGCCTTTTCCTTGTCACCGGCGGCAGCCTGCCCACCCATCATGCCGCCCTTGCCCATATCCGGGCAATTGGCCATGCTATGTCCGCCCCAGGGACAAGCGGCGGAAGTGGAACAAGCGTCCATCTTGGAATGGCACATCAAGTGGCAGGCTCCCATGCAAAGGGGCCCCGCCAGCGAGGCCACGATGATGATCCAAGCGATCACTTTCCCGATCTTCTGGGTGATCCCCTTTTCCTTGCCCGCCAGGGTCAAGACCCAATAACCGACCGCCAGGCTGATAAGGTACGCCACGATCTTGTGTTCCATCATTTTCTTCCTCCCGATCCAATTTTTTGACCTTAGAGATTCTAACAAAACCTATTTTTCACCACCAAGACACCAAGGCACCAAGAACTGCAAAAAACAAGGACATTGAAAGATGCCATGAAAATCGAATCGCTTTTCCTTAGCTTCCCTTGGTGTCTTTGTGTCTTGGTGGTTCACACAACCTTTACTTTACTTCAATTCCAGGGGATGATTCCACAACTCGACATTCAGCTCCCGAATGGCCTTTTCAGCGTTTTCTTGGCCGTTCCAAACCTTGTCCAGGGCCGGATAGACCACTTTGCGTTTCACGTCCAGCCAATTGGTGGCCAGCGGATCGTCCAAAGCCGACTCCACGATGCGCAAGAGGAATTTCTTGTTCTTGGGATCCTTCCCATCCACAAAAGCCGGGGAGGCGGCTACCGATTCCAACGCCGGTTGGACCAGTCCCGTGGAAGCCAGTTCGGCTTGACCTTGGGGCCCCGAAAGGAAAGCGATCAGGTCCCAAGCTTCTTTTTTATGCTTGGAAGTGCTGGCGATACCGTAACCCGAGCTCCCACCCACCACCGCCCGGGGGGACCATGCCACCCGCGGCATGGGCACGATGTCCCAAGGAAAGTTGGGAACATCACGGAAATAAGGCGTCTTCCAAATACCCGAAAGGATCATGGCGGCCTTGCCGTTCAGGAAAAGTTCGGTGGGCGATTCGGCGCCAGGTCTGGACAATTCGATAGGAGAAGGCAGGACCTTGTGCTTGCTCACCAAGTCGAAGCGGAATTGGATGCCCTTGAGGAACTCGGGTTGGTCCATTCGGTAGCGTTTGGGATAGTGGGGGTCGTCCACGAACCTGCCCCCAAAGGCGTAGATCCAACTTTCAGGCAACGGGTAGTCCTCGACGAAACCCCATTGAAGGGTGTTCCCTTGCCCATCCCTTTGGGTGAGCTTGAGGGCGGTCTTCAGGAAATCCTCTACCGTCCATTCATCCTTAGGGATCGGCTCCCCGGCTTCCTGAAAGATCTTCTTGTTGATGTACACGACGCAAACGGGGGCGATATCCCGGGGTAGGACATAAAGATTTTTCCCCACGGTGAACCAACGGACCAGGGAGGGATAAAAGGATTCCAAACTGACCGAAGGATCCGCGTGGATAAAGGGGGTGAGGGGCTCCAAAAAGCCTCGGTTGTAGAATTCGGCGATAGCCAAAGAGGAAACGAAAAGAACGTCCGGGGCGTTATGGGCGGCGAATTGATCGAGAATGCGACTGAAATATTCCCCATAGGGGATCGCTTCTAGCTCGACCTGGATATTTGGATTTTTCGCCTGGAATTCGCCGATGAGCTTGGTGAGGATGCGGTTCTCGGGCGGCTCTCCCCAAGAGGAAATGATGATCTTGGCTTTGTTCTTTTTAAGAAAATCCAATACCGCCAAGAGGGCCCCCTTCCGCATCTCCGGACCCTCGGGCGGGAACTTTCGCGCCCCCGCCCAGGCCTGGAGATTTACTTCGTTCTTTTGTCCTCGAATACCAGTTTATGCTTTTGGAGGACCACCATCAATTTATCAACAGCTTGCTGGGCCGTTTCCGTACCGTTCCAAACTTTGTCAAGTTCCGGGACGATGATACCCTGCTTGACCTCACGCCAATTGGTGGACATGGGGTCGTCCACAGCGTAATCGACCGCCGAAAGGAGGAACTTCTTGTTCTGGGGGTCCTTGCCGTCCAAAAAGGCGGAGGATTCGGCCACTTTTTTGCGAGCGGGCTGGATGAGCCCCGTGGCGGCGAATTGAGATTGGCCCTCCGGACTCGACAGGAAAGCGATGAGCTTCCAGGCGGCGTCCTTGTGTTGGGATTTCGAGATGATGCCGTAACCCGAACTGCCCCCGACCACCGCCCGGGACACGCCCGGCACGTGGGGTGCCTGGACCACATCCCACTTGAGCTCCTTGGACTGACGGAACATCGGAACCTTCCAAATACCGGAGAGCAGCATGGCGGCCGAGCCGTTGGCGAAGAGGTCGGCGGCACCCGCTAAACCCTGCTGTGACTGGGAAGCGGGACTGGGCATGACCTTGTACTTGTTCATCAGGTCCGACCGGAACTGGACACCCTTGATGAAACCCGGTTGGTCCAGGGTGTACTTGGTAGGGTTATGCGAGTCATCCACGTAACGGCCCCCGAAGGCGTACATCCATTGCTCCGGGATGGGATAGTCATCCGCGTAACCCCAAACGGTGACGTGTCCCTTGGCGTCCCGTTGGGTGAGCTTTTGCGCGACAGCGAGGAATTCATCGGCTGTCCAGTCATCCTTGGGATAGGACAGCTTGGCGTCGTCGAAGAGCTTCTTGTTGTAATAGATGACGCAAACCGGCGCGATGTCCCGGGGAATAGCCGCCACGTCGCCCTTGATGGTGTACCAGTTCACGAGGGTGGGATAGAGCTCCTTCAAGTCCACCGTCGGGTCGGCTTTGAGATAAGAAGTGAGGGGTTCCAGCATCCCACTGGGATAGAAATCGGCCAGGTTCTCGGAAGAAACGAAAATGACGTCCGGCGCCACTCCACCCGCATATTGGGTCATCAGTTTTTCAGCGTAGCTCCCGAAGGGAACCCGGTCCAGGACCACATGGATCTCGGGATGGACCTGCTGGAATTGGGTAATGAGCTCTTGCAGGATCTCATTCTCTTGGGGGTCTCCCCAGGATGAGAGATGGATAGTGTTCCCATCTTTCTTGGAACAGCCGCCCAGCCAAGATCCAACGCCCACCAGCAAGAGAACCGCGAAAAACGAACGGGTCCAGATTTTCATCGCTCGACTCCTTCAAAAAATATTAAACCTATTTAACCACCAAGGGCACTAAGGGCACCAAGAACACCCAAAAAAATATTAATTTTTAAAAAACGATCTTCTTTCTTCTCTTTAAAAATCCTTCTTGGTGAACTTGGTGGTTCAAATGCCTCTGCCTATATCCAATCACTCCGCCACCAGAACCAATCCAGTGGAAAAAGCCCGTCCAACCATTCCAAGCCCGCCAACTTCTCCCCCAACGTAACACTGGGCCGCCCGCAGCCGAACAAGAGGGTTGTCACCTCCCGGTCGGAAAGGGAAAGGATCCGGTCGGCCTTCCCCGAAGAGGATACCGAAAGTCCCTTCCCGAACCGAAGGACCACCCCATCACCCTTTTCCGATCGAAGTTCCAATGACCGCGCTATTTTGATCGGACTTTTGAGGGCCCGATCCCGAAGTTGTTCCTCGAAAGCCTTCAAGACCTTGCCCAACTTGAAAACCCGGATCATGGAGGAAAAAGAGGTCCTTTCCTGATTATCGTTGTTATCGCAGGCCCAACGGTAGAGCCCAGTCCCGGGGTAAAGGGAAAGGGTCAACCACCTCAAGTCTTTCTTTTGGAGCACAGTGGCCATCAAGCAAACCACATCCTCCGTTTCCCCACCCCACTCGGCCACTTCCAAGGTCCCCGTAGGGGACTTCGAGACGATGACATAGGCTTTCGTTTTGCCGCCCTCCTCCAGGACCCAAGCGGGCTCGGGCCAATCACGGCTGAACCGACGCTGAACACCTAGCGAATAGGCGGCGGTCCTCTCCACGCGGTAAAACTGGCGCGCGAACATTTTTCGAAGGCTGGTCCCGTCCCCATTCCGCGCGGGCCGCACGCCCTTTGGGACGATGGAATATTTTAAGGTTTTCTGGGTGAATTCAAATCGGTCCTGATAAAGGGCCCTCTCATATCCATAATGGCCGTAGAGTCCTCGCTCTCCCCAAAGAATGGAAAGGTCATAACCGGCCTTTTCCATTTCCCCAACGGCGTGATCCATCAGGCGCTTCATCAATCCCCTTCCCCGGAAATCGGGGTGGGTGGCCACTGACCCAATGCCCGCGACCTTCAGCCGGGAGGAGCCTACTAGGGCGGTAAAGGGGAATATCCCCACGTGGGAAGCGATGCGGTTGCCGGACTTCAGGAGCCACTTGGTGGCCAGGCGGTCCTGGCTGGCCCCGAAATAAGTGGGGGTATCTTTCTCGAACCAACGGGGGTCGGAGAAACCATAACTCTTGCTGAGGAACTTGATCAGGGCCGGATATTCCGCTTTGGTCGGATGCCGGGGCCCTTCCATCGGACCTTCGGAGTAGGACATGGAAGTTCTTCTCTTTGAAATGGGATACGGCTATTGGTACTACTTCCGCCGAACAAAAACATAACCTATCTTCTTAACAGGGTGTTGAAAAATTGCTTTTACACCCTGCCAACAGCACGGGGTTGGAGCCGCAAAAAGCCCTTTCACGGCCAACCCGTCCTTTTAAAGGCTGTTCATCTGGGTCCCGCCCAGTTGGAAAAAGAACTTATAAGAGAAAGGGTTCCCTTCGTAGAAGACGGCGTATTCGGGGGGAGTTTGGTCGTTGGAGGCCGAGGCGCCCGCCCGGAGCTCCCATCCGTCCCAAGCTACGAGTTGATGGCTGTAACCCAAGGTCACCGCGCTCACCCACCGCCCCGAATCAGGATCGGGCAGGCCAGGGATCCCCAATTCATTGGGCGTCCTCTGTAGGACTTCCACCCGCGCGAAGAGACTGCTTTTGGGGCCATTGAGCGAGACCTCTTCCAAAATGGACGAGAGAAAGGAAGCGTTGTCGATGTTCGTGATGCCCCCATACACCAGGCTGTTATGGAGGGTCATGCCGCTGGACAAGGGCGCGTGTAGATAGCAGGAAGCCGAATATCTCTCGGCGCTGGCGATGCCCGGCTCGGGTGTTCCGACCCAAGCATAGGAAGCCATGACACTGAAGTTGGGAGAGAATTCTTGGATCAGGCGAAAAGCACATGAATTGAGGGAACCCAGAGGCAGGTCCACCTGGGTAGGATCGGGTTCAGACCCGTTGAAAAATGAAGCTTCTATGTGGAAGCCCCCCAGTTTCAGGGATTCCCCCAGGACCGTGCTTGAGATATGCCCCACGTCCTGCCCGATATGGTGCCCCAAGGGCGTGTCCGGATTCACCATGGCCGTCATGCGGTGCATATAGGCGATAGGCCCATCGGTGGACTCGCCGCGCGGCGCGAAGAACAGCTTCAGGTTACTTTTATCCTCGGCGTCCAAGGCGACCGTATCGCTTAGTGTCAAACCCATGAGGGGCGAGCTGTGGGGATGTTGATGGTCGATGAAAGGCGTGCCGTCGGCTTGGTTTTCCCCGATCTGGAAAAGTTCCGGGGTCCCGGTCTTGGGAACCAACCATAGGTCCGAGGTCAACATCACATCCAGGTTCAGGTACTGGCTGTCACCGATGGAAGTCCCTAGGTCCGCCATGAACATATTGGGCCCCGAAAAATCCGCCCCGCCCCGGCCGATGCCCTCTTCGGCCACCGTCTCAAAAAAACCGTAACCGTGGAACATGAGCATGGACATGGGCATATGGGCCATCGGGAAGGGCATGGACATCCCCATTTCCATGTCCCAGACTTCCATGCGGCCCAAGGGGGTCAAAGGGTCCTGAAGGATCCCGGGTGTCATACCCGTTTCCCTATTCATGCTATCGGAGGAATGGGGATCGGCAGTGGGGTTGCCCATTTCCTTCATATCATCGGCCCAAAGCAAGGCGGGGGTCAGGGCCAAAAGGAAGGCGCCCACGAACAGCCTCATACTTTTCCAATTCATGAAAGGTCACTTTCCAAGAGGGATATGGAGGTTATACCTTATTTCTTCCACAAAAGTTTCCAAGGGTGGGCCTTGAGCTCTTCCACCAATCCCTTGATGTCGTCCGCCATTTTCTGGTCCTTCATCAGGACCCCAATGGTTCCCTTGCCGTTGTTCATATCGTTAGCCAGCTGATTCATGACCTTCAGCGTGTTGTTCATGTTCTTCATGGATTGGTCGATGTCATTCTTACGGAGGGTGTTGGTCAAGGCTTCCAGGTTACTGGAGACCTT
>CAZLND010000108.1:0-8442 GCA_964560635.1 uncultured bacterium
CCCAAAGGTTATTTCAACTGAGGTTGCCGCGTCGTAACCGTGCCGCTATTCGCGGCCCACTCCTCGCAATGACAGCAGTTATTACGCTTACGGTTTAGGATGCCTATCCCTGACTTCCATTTCGGGGTTCAAAGTGGATAGCTTTTCCAGGAACAACCTCATATTGCCCAGATGGGGTAGCTCTATCGGGTCGCCGCCCTTTAAAAGCAGGGTGTATACATCCTTTGGCCCTTTCCGATCCATCGTTTGTGTGATGGTGACGGACTCGAGCTGGGCGATAGGCAGGGCCTTGGGGAAAAAGACGCTTTTGAGTAGGAGTGTCCCGTCGGGTTGGAACCGATAGGCGTGGGGCTTTAGGAACGCCTTGTAAAACATGAGGAGAAACAGGCCCAGGGCCCCGCAAAGGGGATAGATGCGCATCTTGTCCCCGCGAATGAATTCGTGATGGGGGTAAAAGAGGGCGAAGAGAACTACGGAGAGGACAAGTAGGCCTATGGAACTGAACCAATCCACTTGAGTTCTTTCGAATCGGTCGTTTGGTTGGTCCATCTGGTTACCTTAAAACACTGGAAAGCATTGCAACCCCTTGTTCAGTAAATGCATAAGGTTGATATCGGCGACCACCATGAAAACTTGAGGTTCCAATTTGGAACCTCAAGTTTTCCTTTTCCTCCGCGGTTAGCTGGAACATGAAATCTATCGGGAATCGGTTTTTATTCCGTTGTACAGCTTTGTTCAACTCTTTTGTTTTAACGCCGTATAACTCGGCCAGGTCATGTGAAAACATGACCTTTTTTCCCCGAAGAAGAACGATCTTTTGTTCAACATGGCTTTGTGGAACAAGCTCGCTCATGATCCTCTCCCTATAGAAATTTCGAACTGATCATGCATCGGCCCTCAGGTTGTTCCATATGGGGATTTTAAACGCGATACTTCGCCGAGGGTTCAGCTAATAGGGATTCGGCGGGAATGTGAAGATTTTGGTAAAGACTCCGCATCATGGCCACTGAGAGGGGTCTTTTGCGGTTCAAAACCTCGGATACCCTGTTTCGGCCTCCCAAGAACTTGGCCAAGTCAGTAGGCTTGAGGCCCATTTGGTCCATTCGAAACTTGATGGCTTCGATGGGGTCCGATTCCAGGATCGGATAATGTTCATCTTCATAGGCTTCGATAAGAATGGCCCAGTGTTCCAACTCCTCGGCTTTACCCGAACCCTTCGGGGCGTCCCAAAGTTCCTCGACCCGTTTCAACGCGGCGGCGTGCTCCTTGCCGTTCTTGATGACTTTTGGTTTCATGATTTAAACCTCCTGCGCGTCAATACGGTCGTATTGGGCATGGGTCCCAACGAACCGCGTGAATATGACGCCAATGTCGTACCGAATACTGACCACCAGCCTGAATTTATTGCCGCTGATATTGAATACCACCCGGCCGTTTTTGAGAATGCTGGCTTTCGGATACTGTGCCTTTACATCATGAGGCCCCGCCCATGATTCCCTTTTGGCTTCCTCAAGCCAAACTCTCAAGGACTTTTCCGCCTCTCGACCCGCGTGGCTTTCCCAGAACGTTCTCAAGAGCGCGCGGCTGATGATCCTCATGTAGTGAGAATACCACAATGTTCCCATTTCGGGAACAATATTTTGGGAAGCAATGGACCTTAAGGAAATGGATACTGGTTTTTATCTCACCGTCAAAAAAACGGGGCAAGGCGCTTCTGGGATGCGGTCACAATTTGTGACCGGTTCGAGAAAGGCTTATTTCAACTGAGGTTGCTTGAGCCTTCGCCAAGGCTATGGCCCACAAGTCGTCATTGACTGGTCCCCTGTCTGGCGGAGCTTTAGCGAAGCCAGATCGCAATGACAACAGGCATCACGTTCTCGTGTTAGGGGCCCCAGTCCCATGTTCATCCAACGATTCGATCAATTCGATAGGACCACTCTCGTTTTGATACTTCTCGCCTATCAGATCGGCTCAAAGTAACCGCGAATACTTTCAAAATAAATGTAACGTAGGCTTATTTCTTGCTTATGTTGATAGGGTGAACCCTCCCAAGATCATCCAGAAACTCGCCAATCTTCCCCTCCACTTCCCCTTCCGGTTCCCCGCCTCCTTCCTCGTTTCCCGGCCCACGGAGGCCCCCATCCGTTCCGAGCTTTTCAGCACCGAACGGTTCGACCAGCACGCCCGCTCGCTGGCGGCGGCCCAGACCATCACCGACGACCCCAAAACCGGCGCCAAGCTCTTTCCCCGCCTTCGTGAGAACGAGAATATCCTGGGGGAGGCATTCCGCTACCTCACCGGCGAGGTCCAGAAGAAGAAACCCATCAACCCCGCCGGCGAGTGGCTGTTGGATTCCTATTACGTGGTGGAAGAACAGCTCCGGGACATCAAGCGGTTCTTGCCCCACGATTTCTATAACGAGCTTCCGAAACTTTCCGAGGGGTTCCTGAAGGGATACCCCCGGGTCTACGGCCTGGCCTGGGCTTACGTGGCCCACACGGACAGCCGGTTCGACCCCGAGTCCCTCATCCATTTCGTGCGGTCCTACCAGCAGGTGGAACCTCTGACCATCGGGGAGCTCTGGGCCCTGGCCATTACCCTGCGGGTCGTGATGGTCGACAACCTGCGCCGCGTCGCGGTTTACCTCGTCACTTCCCAGGAAGCGCGCCAGAACGCGGACGCCTTCGTGGACGAGCTTTTGGGGCTCATCGAAGAATCCTCCCTTTCCAGCCGCCCGACGGCGGCCAAACTGCAGCGCCAATCCGGCCATCCGGCCTACCTGGTCCAGCTCATCCAACGCCTGCGCTACCAGGACCCCCGGGGAACGCCCGCGGTGAACTGGTTGAACGAAAAATTGGCCGCCGAAAAGACCACCGCCGAGGAAATGGTCACTTCGGTCCACAGCCTTCAGGCCGCCAACAACAGCACCGTGCGCAACATCATCACCAGCTTCCGCAACATGACCACCTTCGATTGGCAGGATTTTTTCGAGTCCGTCAGCCTGGTCCAGGAGATCCTTTCCGGGCATCCCGAATATTCGAGGATGGATTTCAAGACCCGGAACTCCTACCGCACGGCGGTGGAGGAACTGGCTAAGGGGTCGGGCAAAAGCGAGTCCGAGATCGCCCGCTTGGCCGTCCAAAGGGCGGCGGAAGGCGCGGACCACCCGAACTTCCCCTCCCGTATGGGCGATCCCGGCTATTCCCTCTTCGACGAGGGCCGCCGGGCCTTCGAGAAGAAGATCGGATACCAGGTCCCGCTGAAGGACCGGTTCCGGCGCTTTTGCACCGACCATCCGGCCCTCACCTACATCGGCAATATCCTTTTCATGACCACCGTCATCCTCTGGATCACGGCATTGACGAACCCCCAACTGCCGGCCGTCGAAAGGCTTCTTCTTTTGTTTTTGGGCCTGTTCCCCGCCGGCGACCTGGCCGTCGGCTGGGTCAACTATTTCGTTACCGGCATGGTGCCGCCCCGCCACCTCTCGCGGCTGGAATTTTTAGGGGGGCCTCCCCTGGAATTCCGGACTTTCGTGGTCGTTCCCACCCTGCTGGAAAAGGCATCGGACATTCCCGAACAGCTGGAAAAACTGGAAGTCCATTACCTTTCCAACGCCGACGGGGAGGTCTTTTACGCCCTCCTGACGGACTTTCCCGATTCCTCCGCGGAGATCTCGACGGAAGACCAAAAAAAACTCAACCTCGCCATCCAGTTGACCGCCGAGCTCAATCAAAGACATGGACCCTATTCCAATGGAGGGTTCTCGAATGTCCCGGGTCCGAATGGATCCCTGCCGCGGTTCTATCTTTTCCACCGTAAAAGGCTTTGGAACCAGCTGGAAGGTAAGTGGATGGGCTGGGAACGAAAAAGAGGAAAACTCCACGAGTTCAATCAGTTATTGCGGGGAGCCCAGGATACGACCTTCCTGCGTCTGGAAGGCTTATCCCCCGCCGTCCCCTCCGGGGTCCGTTATGTGATCACACTGGACGCCGACACCAAACTTCCCCCGGGTGTGGTCAACCACCTGGTGGGCATCCTGGCCCATCCCCTCAACCGGGCCCGCCTGGACCCGGTCCTTCATAAAGTCGTGGAAGGCTACGGGATCCTTCAGCCCCGGGTCACGGCCTTCCTTCCGACGCAGGACGAGAGATCGATCTTCCAAAAGCTCTTTTCCGGCGATTGCGGGATCGACCCCTACGCCTCGGCCGTTTCGGACGTGTACCAGGACCTGTTCGGCGAGGGCAGTTTCACCGGCAAGGGCATCTACGATGTGGACGCGCTGGAAAGATCGCTCGAAGGGCGTATCCCCGAGAACCGCCTCTTGAGCCACGACCTTTTCGAGGGCTGTTTCGCCCGTTGCGGGTACGCCAGCGACCTGGAATTCTTCGAGGAATTCCCTTCCCACGCCGAAACTTCCAGCTTGCGCAACCACCGCTGGATCCGGGGCGATTGGCAGCTTTTGCCCTGGATCTTCGGCCGGGAAGGAAACTCGCTCTCCACCCTCTCGCGCTGGAAAATGGCGGATAACCTGCGGCGCAGCCTTTCCCCCATCGGCACCGTCTGCCTCTTGATCGCGGCTTTCTGCCTCCCCCATGTTTACCAGAACGCTTGGGTGGGACTGGCCCTCTTAGGGTTGGCCCTCCCCTCTTATATACCCTTCTTCAAAGACCTGGTCCTGTGGCGCCGGCCGCTCCATTGGAGGGACCATTTGGGGGAGATCACACGGGATTTCCTACTTGGAAGCGGGCAATTCCTGGTCAACCTTGTCCTGGTGGCCCAACGGGCCTGGATGCACCTGGACGCCATCCTCCGCACCCTCTGGCGCCTGTGCGTCAGCCACCGCAACCTCCTGGAATGGGTCACCGCCGCCCAGGCCACCTCCAACTCCGCCCTCGGCTTTTCCCATTTTCTGGGAAGGATGAAGGGTTCGATCTTCATCGGCCTTTACGCCGCGATCGTTACGGCCCTTTTCAACCCGGCGTCCCTGCCCCTCTGTCTCCCCTTTGCCGTCCTCTGGCTTCTGGCGCCTTGGTTCGCCCAATTCATCAGCACCCCCGAACCCAAACGCGAAAGCCTTCCCTTGACCGCGGCGGAGACCAAAGAACTGCGCCTCCACGCGCTGCGCGTCTGGGCCTTCTTCAGCCATTTCGCCACGAAGGAGGATCACTTCCTGCCGCCGGATAATTTCCAGGAAGACCCCCTCCCCATCGTGGCACACCGGGGTTCCCCGACCAATTTCGGCCTTTACTTACTCTCTGTCGTCACCGCCCATGATTTCGGCTGGACGGGCCTCGACGAAATGACCCGAAAGCTGGAAGCTGCCCTGAAAAGCCTGAAAGAGATGCCTCGTTTTCGCGGGCATTTTTATAATTGGATCGACACCCAAACCCTTTTGCCCATGGAACCCCGCTACATCTCCTCGGTGGATAGCGGGAACCTGGCCGGTCATCTCCTCACCCTTTCCCAATCCTGCCGGGACCTGGCCCACCAGCCGCTCTTTCCGGATTCCATCATCGAGGGGATCAAGGACACGGTGGCCCTGCTTAAAATATCGGCCCAGTCCCTTTCCCTCCACCCTTTCTCGTCCGCCACCCCCTTAAGCCAGCTCCAAAAGGAGATCGCTCTCTTCGACGGCCAGCTCCTTCGGGAAGAACATTCCCGTTCCCATTCCGAATGGGCCTCCTATTGGAACCAGCTTTCCTTCCAAGCCGAAACCCTCAAGGACACCGCCCACGCCTTCGCCTCCGGCCAGCGCGGGGAGGAGATCGCCGAAATGACCGCCTGGGCCGACCGGGTCGCCGGCGACGTCAAAAGTCATACCCAGGATTTCCAGCACTTCTTCCCCTGGGCTCTGGGCCATACGGCCGCCGAGCGATCGAGCAATGACCGTTCGCCCATGGCCCGAACGAGCTTCACCCTATCGGACTCCGGATCCCCGGTGATCCGGGAATTCCAATCCGCGCTCCGTAAGCTTCTCTCCAACGGCATGACGCCCGCTGAAGTGCCGATCCTTTGCGAACAAGCCCTCGCCGCCATCGAGGCGAAACACCAGGTCCGGGACAGCCCCGCCCTTTCCGCCGCTGAGGAACTTTATTTCGACCAAGTGGGCGCGGCATTGGGCCTTGCCGCCCAAAACGGCCGCGAGATATTGCGCCGGCTTGAGGCGGTGGCCCAGGATGCCCGCGTCCTCTTCAATGAGATGGATTTCAGCTTCTTGTTGAACCCCCAGAAGAAGCTTTTTTCCATAGGCTACCGGGTCGCTGAGGGACAATTGGAAGACGGCTGTTACGACCTTTTGGCCTCCGAAGCCCGGCTAACCAGCTATGTGGCGATCATCAAGAATGACGTGCCCGTATCCCATTGGTTCAGGCTGGGCCGGGGTCTGGTGGCGGACGAGGGCAAGGCCATGCTGATGAGCTGGGCCGGTTCCATGTTCGAGTACCTCATGCCCTCCCTGATCATGACCACGCCGGGCGGAAGCCTGCTCGACCAGACCTGCCGCAGGGTGGTGGAACGGCAGATGGATTATGGCGCTTTACGGGGTTCGCCCTGGGGCGTCTCGGAATCAGGTTATAACGCCAGGGACCTGAACTTGAATTACCAATATTCCACCTTCGGGGTTCCGGGCCTGGGATTGAAAAGGGGCCTGGCCAAGGACTTGGTCATCGCTCCTTACGCCACCGCCCTCGCCGCCATGATCGATCCCCGAAAGGCCCTTTTGAATTTCAGGAAACTGGAACAACTGGGCGGCCGGGGACTGTTCGGGTTTTATGAATCGCTCGATTACACCCCCACCCGGTTACGGGAGAACGAAAAGTACGCCCTGGTGAAGTCCTACATGGCCCACCACCAGGGCATGTCCCTTGTGGCTTTTTCCAACGTGATCAACTCCGGCCTAATGCGCCGCCGATTCCACATGGACCCACTGGTCCAGGCGGGCGAGCTGTTGCTCCAGGAAAAGACTCCCCGCAACCTGGGGGCGGCGCGCGACCAGAAGGAGGAAGTGGAGATCCAGGTCATTCAAGTGCCCATCCCTTCCCTCTTGCGCGACATCCGCTCGCCCCACCATGCCGTCCCCAGCTCCCACCTGCTCTCCAATGGCCGTTACGCCGTCATGGTCACCGCGGCCGGGTCGGGCTACAGCCGATGGAAAAACCGCGCCGTCACCCGCTGGCGGGAAGACGTGACCCGCGACCCCTATGGGAGTTACCTGTATTTGAGGGATATCCGAACGGGCGGGGTCTGGTCGGCGGCCTACCAGCCGGCTTTGACCGAGCCGCTCCAATACCACGTCCTCTTTTCAGAGGACCGGGCCAAGATCTCGCGCGTGGACCACGGCATCTCCTCGGACCTGGAGATACTCGTTTCGGCGGAAGACGACGCCGAGCTTCGACGCCTGACCCTCACCAACCCGGGGAACGAAGAAAGGGAAATTGAGGTCACTTCTTATTCGGAAGTGGTGCTCGCCGATCCGGCCGCCGACCTAGCCCATCCCGCCTTTTCCAACCTTTTCATCCAGACCCAATTCATCGAAGGCCTCGCCGCCCTCACCGCGCGCCGGCGCCCCCGATCCTCCACCGAGGAGCCGGTCTTCATGGCCCAGGTGCTTTCCGTCGTGGGCGAAACCTTCGGGAAGATCGAGTACGAGACCGACCGGGCGAAATTCATCGGTCGGGGCCGCACGCTCCGCACCGCTTCCTCGGTTCTGGACGGCCTGCCCCTCTCCCTTTCCACAGGCGCGGTGCTGGACCCCATCCTGTCGTTAAGGGTCAAGGTGCGTCTCGCCCCCGGATCCTCCGCCCAGGTTTGTTTCACCACCCTAGTGGCGGGCTCGGAAACCGAAATGCTTTCGATGGCTGAAAAATACCATAACTCCTCCGCCTTCGAGCGTTCTTCCGCCCTCGTCTGGACCCAATCGACCGCCAAGCTTCATCACTTGGGGATCGAACTGGAGGAGGCCCAGCTTTTCCAGAAACTCGCCAACCGCATCCTTTTTTCCGACCCCCTCATGCGCCCCACCAGCGAGATATTGAAAAAGAACCGCATGAACGTGACCGGGCTCTGGTCCCGGGGCATCTCCGGCGACCTGCCCATCCTTCTGGTGAGGGTGGATGACATGGAAGACCAGGCCCTGATCCGCCAGCTTTTGCGGGCCCACGAATATTGGCGCATGAAACGGCTTTCGGTGGATATCGTGCTCTTGAACGAGAAGGGGCCTTCCTACGTGCAGGACCTGCAGACCGCCCTGGAAGGCATGGTGCGGGGCAGTGAAGCGACCTCGCTCGGCAACCCCGACCTGCCGCCCGGGCGGATCTTCGTTCTGCGGGACGACCTGCTGGACACACGGGAAAAGAACCTCCTGCTGGCCGTGGCCCGGGCCATCCTCAACAGCCGCCAAGGCACCCTCGCTGAACAGGTGATGCGGGTGCGGAAATTCGA
>CAZLND010000109.1:0-8420 GCA_964560635.1 uncultured bacterium
CGTGGCCGTGGAACGTCCAGGCAAAGTCACCGGTCAGAACATAGATCGCGATGCAAGCCAGCATCACAAAAACAACCGCCAAAAAACGCCAATCCCGGTGCGCTCGTTGCCAATAAGGACCGCGGACCTCACTGACCTCCTGCTCCGGATAATGGGTACGATTATGTTCATATCGATGCTTTGTCATAAGCTTCCTCGATCCGCCAGGTCCAAGACCGACCGCCGATCAATTGAACTTGGATCTCGCAGCTTTTATCGATTAACCCAGGACCTGCCACGCCTTGTCGACGCCATTTTTCATCTCTTCCGAAGCCTCATTACCGGCACGATACATGTCAGCCATTTTTTCCTTGAGGACCCGATGTTTCACCTTGAGCTCGAACATCTGTTTTTGGTACCTCACCCGGACCGCCTCTTGGGCTCGATCTGCCCCAGCCTGGAACTTATCGATCTCGGCGTTCCAGTCATCCAACTGCAGTTTCATCTTCTCGATGTAAGCGTCCCTTTTCTCACTCATGCCCGTCTCCTTTGAATCAATTGACGCCTTGTCCGTGGGCTTCCACAAACCACAGGTACTTGTCCACGGCTCGCGAGATCTGCGTCAGGATGTCCGCTGTGCCGGCATCCTCCATCTCACTAGCCTGATCGATGGACTTTCGGACGGACTCCCCAAAACTAGCAAGGGCATGGGACAAAGCCGCTACATGTTCCCTGCCGCTGGAAATGGTCACGGGATAAGCGGGTAGACTCGATCGCTTGTTCACTGGGCCTAGGGTTCCTACGGCGGTACCGCCCAATTGGACGATCCGTTCCGCGATAAGGTCCACATAGGTTTCAGCGTCTTTGGCGACTTTATCAAATAGCTCATGCAAAGCGATGAAACTGGGTCCTTTCACGTTCCAATGGGCTTGTTTGGCCTGTAGTGTTAAATCGATCGAATCGACCAAACGGTCCTGGAGCAGGGTCGTGATCTGGGTCCTTGTCTTTTCGGGCAAATTGTTCTTGGTCGGACGCATGGATCCTTCTATCGCTTCCCTTTCGGATAAAACATCCTTAGTTGGATACATAAACTCTCCTTGTTTCTTTTTTTAAGAAAAATTCAAAGCGCGTGGGCTCTGGACAATTGGGTTGCTTCCGCGAATCTCTTTTGCACTTCCGCCCAGTCGATGACCTTGAGAAAGGCCTCGATGTAGTCCCTACGCTCCGAACCGTAATCCGCTAAGTAAGCGTGTTCAAACACGTCATTGACCAGCAGGGATACGGAATAAAAAAGATGGCCGACATCGTGCTCGTTGATCCAAATATTGAATAGCCTTTTCCCTTCCGGGTCCCAGGCAAGCACCGCCCAACCGATACCCCTCATACTGGAAACCGCCCTAAAATCCTCGGCCCAGGTTTCCAGGGACCCAAAAGACCGGATGATCTGACCGGCCAAGTCGGACTCTGGGTCCAATTCTTCAGGTTTCTTGGTCATATTTCCAAAATAGGCCTCATGCAGTCTCATCCCATTAAATTCCCAGGCGAACCTTCTTTTGACCTCGTCATACTCCGGGGTTCCGGCATCCGCTCCGTTCAAAAAAGTCATCATTTTGTTGACGTGAACAACATACCCTTCATAAAGTTTGAAATGAGCCTCAAGTAATTTATTACTGAATCCAGGGGTCCCAAGCAGTCGATCATATTTTTTTGCCATATAGGTCATTTCAAACTTCCTTTCGGGATCTTTCGGACCTTAAATGAGCGAAAGCCCCGCTAAAAAGGTGAAGGTACCGTTTTCAACGCTGGCGTTGGAATTCACTTGTGTGAGCCCTATTTCATAGCGGCCGCTTAAAAGGAACCGGCTGAAGGTGAACTGCACGCCGGCCACCAAGCCGATATCGGTGTTGCTCACGCTGTTCAAACCCTGATAGGCCACGTTCAGGTCCAAGGAAGGACCCAGGATGACCCCGATAGGCCCGATCAAACCAACGTTCAGCAGCAAGGGAAGCTCCACGTAATCCAATTGGTAAGGATTCCCATTGAACTTTCCGCCCTTTTGTTCGTAAAGCAGCTCCGGCTGAAAGGTCAGGCCCGGTCCCAACGGCAAGCCGAGGAAACCACCCGCCACGAATCCCAAACGCGATCCAATCACATCATTCGCATTCGCGCCGTTCAAATTCGCCAGGTTGATACCGCCTTCCACTCCCAAACGAGGCATTAGCCCCCCGGACGACTCGCTTTCATCCGCCATCACGAACGAACTTCCCATCGTTAAAAGAAGCAAACAGCCCATTGCCAATTTAAGATTTTTCATTTTTTCTCTTTCTATTTTTTATGTGATACGAAAACTTCACTTCGCTCGTCTTCCCTGCAGGAACCCGATAACCAAGACAACGAGAGCGACCACCAGAAGGATGTGGATAAAACCGCCCATCGTGTAAGAACTCACAAAACCCAGAAGCCAGAGGATCAAAAGAACCACCGCGATCGTATATAACATTTTCGATATCCTTTCTTTTTTGGATCAGAATCAGAAGTAGTAATGCGCACCCACTTCACCATAAATGTCGAAGAAGGTCGTGCCGCCGGTCGGGAACCAAAGGGTCGGGACCGCCTGCAAATAGATGTCGATCGGCACATTCCGCTTGTCGAAGATGTAAGAGAGTCCAACCGGTAACCGTCCCGCGAACTCCACGATGTTTTCCATTAACAGATTCCCACCCAGACCAATATAAAACGGCATTTCACCGGATGTTTCATCCATGTGAAAAATGTCGAAGTTATGCCAGAGGTAATCCAATTGAAGGATAGCCGTTCCCCCGGTTTCGAATTTCACAGCCGGCGCGAAAGCATTGACCCGGTCGACCCAGATCTTGCCAGCGGCTCCCCAAGTTCCCGGCTCGCCGAATTCAAGACCTATACCGAAATTACCCCCGTCATTCGTGGGGTGATAACCGTTATCGGCATAATGTCCCCCGCTCGAATCCGCCCTAGCGCATAAAGGCATCGCCAATACCCCCGCCATCATCAAACCGACCGAGATCGCCTTTTTAAAACTTGAAAACATGACTTCCTCTTTTCTTTTTTAATATTTTTATAGTTCCATCTCGACCAACGTCCGATCCCCCCGATTCAAAGCCTCTTCCATTCAATGGCGATCATCATCGTGATGGTCATCCCGATCGTGATGGTCGTCATCATGGTGGTCATTGTCGTGATGATCACGGTGTTCCTTTGCGTGAATATCGACTTCAACCCCCACACCATGACGGTGATAGGGTCCG
Organism: uncultured bacterium; assembly: GCA_964560635.1. GTDB lineage: Bacteria > Oederibacteriota > Muellerivitia > Muellerivitales > Muellerivitaceae > CAZLND01. The sequence continues at coordinate 3,264 of CAZLND010000109.1, forward strand.
CAGCCCGCGCCAAAGACGGCTAAGGCGAGTGAGAAAATAGCGTAAACTCCTAAATTTCGAACTCTCATGAAAACACTCCTATTCGACTTTTCTATTCCTGATGGTCTTCCCTTCAGACCCAACTAAAAACTGGAACCTGCGCTCAATGAAGTAACTCAGACTTCACTTAAAGGACTACTTGGTTGCCACGGAAGCTACCACCGCCGAAGCCTTGGCGTTAGGAGCTTTAGCTTCGCTTCCCTCGGTGGGAAAACCCGCCTCGGACCATTCCTTCATGCCGCCCGCATAGTCGGCGGCTTTAAAACCCTTTCCCTGCAACACTTTTGCCGCTTTTGGCCCAGCGTCACAGGCCAAGCTAGCGCAATGGGTGATGATGAACTTGCTCTTACCGTACTTCTTCTCAACCGCTTCAGCGAAGGCGTTGGCATCGTTTCCAAAGGGCAGGTTTTCCGAACCCTTGATATGGAGTTTCGCGAAATCAGCCTCCGGCAAGACGTTCAAAACCACGATATTCGCGTCTTTCATCTTGTCTTTGACCGTTTCTTTGGACATCGTCATGCTTTTCACCTCGTTGTATTTTTCGATTTACACCATCCCGGTAAAGCAAGTTCCATACCGCTCATGGATAAGTTGACACGCTCTTCCACCAGCCTCGATAAAAAACGATTTTTTTCGCTCTTTGAAATTATTGAGGTGAGTCCGGATCACCCATTGCCGATCAAAATGATAGGTTCTCAATCTCGTTTTGATTTAATTCGGGGCCACCCATCATCTTGGTATGAAAACACTAGCGCTTGTGGCTCGAAGCATGGCCTGTTTCTTGCTTTGTCAGTTGGAGGGATCATTTTGGGCGAGGGCGGAACGGTCCCAGGGCAACCCCTTCGATCACTTGAACGCAAATTAAAGGAGTCTTGATCATGAAATGTTCGGATTTTACGATACTGGTGACGGAGGACAATCCCGGATTGCGAAAAATTTACGAGAAGTCCTTATCGTTGGATGGTTATAAATTGATCCTAGCCGAAAGCGGGTCAATGGCCTTGGCTGAATTACGCGAGGCGAAGGTGGACCTGCTCATTACGGACCTCAAGATGGCAACAATGAGCGCCTTGGAGATGCTACCCATCATCAAAAAGGATTACCCCAAACTGCCGGTGATAGTGGTGTCCGGTCATTACGAAGGACTACAGGAAGATTTCCAAAAAAAGGGCTTCAGCAACGTCGCGTCTTTCCTTCAGAAGCCACTCAATATGGATCTCCTCAAACAAAAGATCCGGCAGGTCTTGCGCATCGAAGAGGTGAAGTCTCCATCCACGAAATAAAAGACCTCTCGAAAAAGATCAAAATGATCGCCCAAACTCTCTTTTTGAGCCCTTATGAGCGGCGAGCTCATCACAAAATCCACCAACAGCGCTAAAAGCCGTTCAGATAAATGGCTCATTTCTTGCTTGTTAACATCAAGTAATTCCAGGCGCCCTCTCCGAAGGACGCCTCGTTTTTCTATGTAAAGTTGCTTCATTTTTTCATCAGGTGGATGAAATGCCAAAAGACCTCAAGCAAAAAGAATCCCTGAATTCACTGATAAAAAAAATTTTTGACTGGGGCGTCCTGCTGTTCGGGGGGGTCGGGCCCCTTTTCCATCACCTGCGGGAAGACCTGAACGGCCAATTGGATTTTTACGCCCTGCGCATCGAGAAACGCCTGACCGTCCTGGCCCTATACGGTTTCACGTTCTTTTTGGCCCTCTTTTCCATTTGGCTCGGGTTCCTTTTTATCGCGATCGACAATGCCGGCGTCTCCCGGGGGATCGCCTGCCTAGGCGGCGGACTCTTGATGTTTGTTTTCTTCGTTTTATTGGTCCAATTCACGAAACAAAAGGGGAGCGCAACATGAAAAACGGGAATCAAACGATGAAAAACCGGGTCCAGGGACTTTTTACCAGCGGCAAAAGCAAGCTGCTCCTGATGGAACACCGGATCATGGATGAAAAAAACCAAGAAAAATTGACGGCTGAATTCGAGAAAGCCAAAAAAAACCTTCTCCAACTGAAGAAAAAATTCGTGAAATACGAGGAAAAAGCCGTCCATTACACCGAGAAAAACCCCAAAAAGGCGCTGGCCCTCGCGAGCGCGGCCGGGATCCTGGTAACGGCCCTCTGGATATCTTTCCGTAAAAAGAAATGATCACCATCCGGAAGTCAGAAGAACGCCGTCACATCACCAACGAGGACCATACCACTTGGCTGACCTTCGATCGCGAAAACAATATCGACCCCCTGCAAGACGGTTTCGGAACACTACGAACATTCAACGAGCAGGTGCTTTCCCCGGGCCGGATATTCATCCTGCAAACGCCCAAGGACATGGTGGTGGTGACCTATGTCCACGAAGGCGTCATCATTTGTAATGGCCCCTTGGGAAAGACGGGCCTTCTGGAAATGGGGGACTTCTTCCAGAACAACGTCGCCTCCGGCGCCAAACAATACACTTTCAACCCCTCGCCATCCGATGACTCCCACCTTTTCCAAAGTGTCTTTAAACCCAGTGTGGCGGAGATGGAGCCCGGAGGAAGTAAAAAACTCTTTACCCTCGCTGAGCGCAAGGGTGTCTTGAAGCTCATCGCTTCACCCGATGGGATAGAAGCCTCATTGAAGATCCAACAGGACGTGCAGATGTATTCCACATTTGTCCACAAAGGGAACCATATGATCCACGAATTGAAACCGGGCCGGAAAGCTTGGCTTCATGTGGTCAAAGGCTGGATAAAGGTGAACGAACTCGACCTGAAGATGGGGGATGGGGCCGGTTTTTCAGGAGAAATGTCCGTTTCCTTCACAGGAATGGAACCGACCGAGATCCTGCTTTTCGACCTAGCCTGACAAACGGCAACTGTCGGCGATCAGCTGGCAGTTTCAAGTTACGGACTTAAAGATCTTACTAACAGCTAAAGACTGACAGCCAACAGCTGCTTTTCAGTCCTTGACCAGATCCAATAGTTTATAAGCCTTGAGCTTCCGGTACAGCGTCGCCACTCCTACCCCCATCAGATCGGCCGCTTTTCGACGATTCCCTTCCGTTTTTTCCAAGGCACTTAAAATGCAGTCCTTTTCCACATCCTTCAAGAACCGGGGTGTTCCCATATTGAGAACGGGTGCCATCTCCAAGAGCACCTGGGGCGGGAGATCCCCCACATCAACACGATTGGTTTTCGCAACCGCGACCGCTCGTTCCATGGCGTTCGCCAATTCCCGCACGTTCCCTGGCCAGCTGTAGGCGGTCAGTTTATCCGCCGCCTGGGGGGTGAGACCGTAAACAGGTCTTTTCATGTTGATCGCGGCTTCCGCCATAAGCAACCGCGCCAAGGGAAGGACATCTTCCTGACGTCGGCGCAGGGGTGGAACAGCTAGTTCGACCACATTCAATCGGTAGTAAAGGTCCTCCCTGAATTTCTTCTCCGCCACTTCGACCTTTAAATCTTTGTTGGTGGCGCTCAGGATGCGCACATTGATGGGACGGTTCTTGTTCTCGCCCACACGCCTCACTTCCCTTTCCTGCAAAGCCCGAAGGAGCTTCACCTGCATGGGGAGAGTGATCTCTCCGACCTCATCCAGGAATAGCGTTCCGCCATTGGCCGCTTCAAAAAGTCCCGGGCGGTCCGAAGTCGCGCCGGTGAAGGCCCCCCGGGCATGACCGAAAAGTTCGCTTTCCAGGAGGGTCTCAGTGATGGCCCCGCAATTGACGGCGATGAAAGGGCCGGACGCGTTCGCCGAATGGTCATGAACGAATCGTGCCACCCGTTCCTTGCCCGTGCCACTCTCGCCCGTGATCAAGACCGTCGAATCGATGGCTGCGATGACCCGGGCCATTTCCATTAATTTTCTCATTTCGGAGCTTCGGGCCATTAGTTCCGATGGGTCCTCTTCGATCTTGGAGATGACCGTCAGTTTTCGGGTCCTCTCGCGCAATTCTCCTTCTGTTCGTTTCAAAGTGGAAGCGACCTCGCGCAAGGCATCGTCGATGCCCACCCGTTTGAAAACCGCCAGTTCCCCGCCTACCTCACTACCCCATTCCTCCTCGGACTTGATCGTCACATGACAGGCTGAGTCGCCCATCCCGATACACTTGTCCTCCAAGGCGTACATTTCCTTGCCCAGGGCGAAACTCTGGTAACCACTGATGAGCCCGCAAAGGTTCCAACAGACGGGTTGATCCGACCGACCCTTCAAAAGAAGATGCTGCTCAGCTTCATAAGAAACACGCCAGGTGCCGCCTTCAGGCCCCAAAGCGTCAGGGGTATTAGGGTCCAGCATGAAAAGACCTTGGAGGGCCAAGATCCTGGCTCCCGCCTTCCGCCAGTCCTCTTCACTGTCCCATTTGAATTTGGATTTCATGGCCACCGCCAGCCGCCGGCCGTGGATATAACCGAAACGGCTGAGGATTCCCCGGGCCGTTCTTTCACCGAAAGTTTCAATGAGTTCCTTCCGTAAAAGACCTTGCGCCACGGCGTCGACGATCAAAGCGCGCTGGCCGGCAAAATGGACCATCCCTCCACCTGGGTCTAATTCCAAAAGCTCTTTTAGATCGAGATCTTCTACATGCATGAACGGCTCCTTCAAGAATCGTTGGTTGATTTTTTCATTGGGATGAAAATTTGTGTATGAGCTCCGTCAGTCCCGTTAAATTTCGTGATCTTGGAGCTCAATATCTGGTTAGTGTTTTAGTAAAGGTGATTTGAAAGGCCGCGTTGGTTGAACCAAAATGAGAGGCAGAAGTTTGGTCCGGATTCCGTAAAGACATTCTCCGGGGCGTGGATCAAAAGCCGATGAGCTTCTAGATCAATATGATTGTACTCTTTATCGGTCGATAAACTGCAAGACTCGCTTAATTCTTTGTTAATTTCCCCTAAAAAGGCCTCTCATATTGATAGGCCTCGCTTCTCCTTTAACCTGCGGTTCCCGATCCCCATGGGTGATTCACTAGAAGTATCAAGGGGGCTTCAGAGATATTTTTTTCGGTTACCTGGCCGACTTCTTTTTGCCTGAACGTTCCGTGAAAAAACCTTGGATGGCGTTCCGCAAAAAAAGACCCAGGATCGACAGAGCGGTTGCGATGAGGATCGTGTAAAGGGCCACAGGACCTATCCAACTTTTGAAGAGTT
>CAZLND010000110.1:0-8409 GCA_964560635.1 uncultured bacterium
CCGTGCCGCCCCCACTTGACGATCATCATCTGGCCGCATTTCTCGCAAGGGATATCGGTCACCACTTCGATCTTAGATTTTTCCTCGCCCATCAGTTTCTCGGCTTCCGCCAGGGTGTCCTTGAAAGGCGCGTAAAAATCGCCGATGACCTTGCGCCATTCCTGCTCACCCGACTCCACCTGGTCGAGTTCGCTTTCCATCTTCGCCGTGAATTCATAATCCAAGATCTTGGGGAAATTCTTCATGAGAAGTTCCAGGACCAGGTTCCCCAATTCGGCCAAGAAGAACCTGCCGTTTTCCTTCTTTACATAATGCCGGGCTTGGATCGTTTCCAAGGTCGGCGCGTAAGTGGACGGCCTTCCGATCCCCATTTCTTCCAGGGTCTTGATCATGGACGCGTCGGTGAAGCGAGGCGGCGGTTGGGTGAAATGCTGTTCGGGCACCGGCTCCTTCCAGATCATTTTCTGACCCTCGGCGATACCCGAAAGTTTGTTGGGATTGACCTCTTCGGTCTCATCGGCGCCCGGTTCGGCCTTTTTGTCCTCATCAGCCGCTTCCTCATAAACCTTGGTGAAACCGTCAAAAACAGTCTCGGTGCCGGTGGCGCGAAAAACCACGTTATTCCCGCTGATCTCCACGCTCGTCTCACGGTATTGAGCGGGGCTCATTTGGCTGGCCATGAAATCTTCCCAGACCAATTGATAGAGCTTGTATTGTTCGGGGGTCAAAAAGGCCTTCATTTTTTCAGGCGTGCGGAAGGCTGAAGTCGGCCGGATGGCCTCATGGGCATCCTGGATCTTGTTCTTGCTGGCGACTTCCCTCTCACCCAAGCTCAGGTACTTGTCCCCATAGGTTTCCTTGATGAATTTGGCCGCCTCCGCCTTGGCATCGGGCGAAACACGCTTGGAGTCCGTACGCATATAGGTGATCAATCCCACCGGGGCCGATTCGCCGATCTCGATACCTTCGTATAAACCTTGGGCGATGGACATGGTCTTCCGGGCCCCGAACCTTAACTGCTTATAGGCCTCTTGTTGCATCTTGGAGGTAGTGAAGGGCATCGGGGGCTTTTTGGACTTTTCCCGGTGTAGTACGGCCGAAACATTGAAATCCGCGGCCTTGATCCGCTCAATGAGGGCCAGGGTTTGTTCTTGGGTCGGAAGGTCCGGCTTTTCCCCGTCGATCTTGGCCAGTTTGGTCCGGATGATCCGGTTATCCTCGGTGATGAAATCCGCTTCCAAGGTCCAATACTCGACCGGTTTGAATCCCTCGATCTCTTTTTCCCGTTCGTAGATCAACCGGAGGGCCACCGATTGCACCCGGCCCGCCGAAAGACCGCGCCGGATGTTCTTCCATAAAAGAGGGCTGATGCCGTAACCCACCAGGCGGTCCAAGATACGTCGGGCCTGTTGGGCGTTGACCATGTTCAGGTCGACCTCGCTGGGAGCGCTAATAGCTTCCTCAATGGCGGTCTTGGTGATCTCATTCAATCTCAACCGGAAGATAGGCGGAACGTCCTTGAGGATGCTCAAAAAATTCTTGATGTGCCAGCCGATGGCTTCCCCTTCACGGTCCGGGTCGGCCGCGAGATAGATGGAAGAAGCTTTGACAGCCGCTTTTTTCAATTCATTGATGATGGGGGCTTTTCCGCGAATGGGCCGGTAAGTGGGTTCGAAATTATTCTCAACGTCCACGCTCAATTTGCTCTTGGGCAGGTCGATCAAATGGCCTTTGGAAGCCAGGACGATATAATCCGAGCCTAAATATTTATTGATGGTTTTGGCTTTGGAGGGAGACTCCACGATAACCAGTTTTTTTCGCTCAACTACCTTCTTGGCCTTGGCTTTTGCCACGAATTTCTCCAAATGGATTTGATGGTCTTCGTTTTTGCCCGAAAAACCGGGACTTTCTGTACTGGCGCAAGAATAGGTACGTATTTACGGCTTGTCAAGTTTTCACCATCAGCGGGCTTTTCACCCAAAAAGTCAAAAAGCGGAAAAAACCCTTTTAAATGCTTTTGTTTTGACCAAAAGCGAGGTTCTGAAATATTTCGAGTGGAAGCTCAAGAGGAGACAAAAAAGGCGGACCAAAAATTAATTTTTCGATCAGATCTTGAAGTAACAATGTCCCGGTGCTTGTTGTACCAAACCCTTCATTTCAAGCGTTAAAAGGATCTCATTCAATCGGCGCGAGATCATTTGGCCTTCCCTGCCGAGCGCGTCGAGATGGACCGGGGTATAGGTGAGCAGATCGAGGATCTTCTTTTCTTCTTCCGTTAGGTCGCGAATATCCTGGACCACGGCCGATGACCTTGCTTTTAACACCGTCTCGGCCCGCAGGTCCTGCAGTTCGTGGAAAATATCCTCGACTCCCGTCACTAATTTCGCCCCTTGCTGGATGAGGGCGTGGGCGCCCTCCGATTGGCTGTGAGTGATGGGACCGGGGACGGCAAAGACGGGTTTCCCCTGGTCAATAGCGTGGTCCACGGTGATGAAGGAACCGCTGTCCTTCTTGGCTTCCACTACCAGAACCCCTTTGGAGGCCCCGCTGATAAGCCGGTTCCGCTGGGGAAAATGCAAAGCCAGTGGTTTGGAGTGAAGGGGATATTCGCTGAAAAGGGCCCCTCGTTCCGATACCTGCCGGGCCAGGTCCCTGTTCTCGGGGGGATAAAGGTTCAAAAGGCCGCTACCCAGGAATGCGATGGTCCGCCCTTTGGGGAACTTAAGGGCGCCCTGGTGAGCGATGGAATCAATACCCCGGGCCAAACCCGAGACCACCGTATATCCGGCCCGAGCCACATCCTCGGCCAGTTTCAACGCCGCTTGTTTCCCATAGCTGCTGGGCCGCCGGCAGCCGATGACAGCGATGGCCTTTTCATCTTCGGGCCGATATTCCCCCTTTTTCCATAGAACGAATGGGGGGTCGTAAAGTTCCTGGAAAACTGTGGGAAAACCCAGATTCCCTTCCACCAACACCTCGATCCCCTCACTCTGCGCCTTTTCCAATTCCTGCTCGACCCGTTGGAAAGGGTCTTTGAGGGACAAGACCTTGCGAGCGCTGGCGGCGGTCCAATCGGGGAGCTCGGATAAGGTCTCTTCGGACGCCCCAAAGACATCGGCCAGATCGGCGAAAGCGGTCTTCGCGGAGCTCAACCGTCTGGGTCCGATGACTCCGGTCAAATGGAGGGCCAATAGGGCTTGTTGATGGGACATGGAAGGTACCGTTGGTTTATTCGGGTAAAACAGCCTTGTTAGGGCCCACTTCTTGGGCTTGAAGAAGGAGCTTTTCGGCGTTTTCCAATAACAGTAGATGGCTTCCCGCATGCTTAGGGTAGCTGGAAGCGCTGATGTTCAGGAAGATCAGGGGCGAATCACCCATGATCTGTTTGAAAAATTTGAATACCCTTTTGGCGATGACCCCATAGGTATTGTTGGCCGTATCGGGAAGGATGATGCCGTACTTATGCTGATCGATGCGGCAAATGATGTCCACCCGACGGAGACTTTTGACCAGGATCTCGGCCACCTGGTTCGCGATAGCGTTCTCTTGGCCTGATGGGGGAGTGGGGTTCAAAAAGGTCACCTTCAAAAAAACAATGCTCAATTCCCTGGAATATCGTTTTGCCCTCTCCACTTCGATGGCCAAGCACTCCTCAAAATAATCCTTGTTAAAAAGCCGGGTGACCTCATCGACCAGGACAACGGGCCTTCGTTCGTCAAGGTCCTTCGCTTTGACCATCGCGACGGGCACTGATTCGGGGGCCTTCATAGCTGTCGGAGGCGGCGCGGTCAGGGGAGCCAAAGCGGGAGGGGCGGGCGTCGAAGCTGGGCTCATGGTTGTTTGGGGCGGCTCCACCTTGCCCTTTTGAATGATCTTTTGAATGGTTTCGCGGAGGGTCTCCTGCCAGGGCTTCCAGAGGTTGGTCAGCTCGGTCAGGATCTTCTGGTCATAAACCTTGGAGTCCAGATGACCACAACCCAGCAATAGGAAGTCCTGTTTACCCCGCGTGTAGGCTAGAAAGATCCCGCTATTGGGCTTTTGAATGCGCAAGGACCCGGACTTGTTGAAAACCGGTTTACCGGTGATATCCGAATAGCTCTTGAGGAGCATCTTTGAGAGGGCCACCCTTTCCTCTACCCCCAAACGGTAAAGGCAGGAATCCATCACTTCCTCCTTACCTTCATAGGCCAGCGGCACCATGATCTCCTCAACGGTCGTGGCGTGAGCGATGAAAACGCAGTCGAACTGGAAAGCTTGTTGGATCTCTTTACAACAGGCGGCCAAAGAGGCCTGGGTCGGGTGGGATTGTTCACAATGCTCTATCAATTTTTGGACCAAAATAGAGTTGGCGAGCAAGGGTCGGCCTTCCTGATAGGGTTCGGTTCGATCGCGGCAACGATCTTCGGATCGAGAGGATTATAACAATAAAGAAATGGGTTGGGGCAGGTTAATGGAAGGCCGGGGCTCTACTTGACCTTGATAGCCTGAAAAATGGCCCTTAACGAAATGGCGTCCGGGACCAGGATAAAATAGCCGTCGATCACCTGGTCGTTATCGATGAATTTAGTCTCGATACAGATGACCTTGGTGGCGTCCTCCATGCCTTGCATCACCGTGGCCATGAGGGCTCCCGCCATATCGAAGATGAGAGTGGGCACGGAGATGAGCAGCAGCATCCCCAAGAACTCGTTCAAGGCGCTCAAATAGGCCCCGGTGAGGATGTTCCCGGCTTCCTTGATGGCCGAATGGCCCATCTCGGTCAATATCTTGCTGGTCCCGATGGATTGTTTGAGGAGCGTATCGGCCAGATGCAGGGCCGAGTCCCGTGGAAAAAGAAGAAGGATCTTCCCGGTGGCGTCCCCCAGGATGGAAAGGATCAACCCGGCTACCAAGGTATTGGGGTCCCCGACCAGGCTTGGCACTTGGGACAAGGGGATCACCTTGGCCTTCGGGACGGTGATATGGATCTTTTTTCCCAAAAGCTGGGAAAGGGCCGTGGCCCCGTGGCCTGCCCCGATATTACCGACCTCTTTCAAGGCGTCCAACTGGGCTGGGCTTAGTTCATCAAGGTTGAGAAGCATGGAAGGGGTCCTTCTCCGGGAAACTGTATTCGGTCTGGAAGCGTTTGTCCTTCAGGTCCTCAATGAGGCTGTTCACATCAAGGATGAGGGCTATCTTACCATCCCCCAGGATGGTGGCGCCCGAAAAACCGCGCACGCTCTTCAAAAGCCGGTCCAACGGCTTAATGGCCACTTCTTGCTGGCGGAGGATCTCGTCCACCAGGATCCCCACCCGGGACTCCCCCACTTCAGCGATAAGGACCGTCTCGGTCTCGGGCGCGACTTGGTCACTGGGTGGGCTCTTGAGCTCCAATAGCTCCTGGAGACGATAAAGGGGGATGACCTCCTCCCTGAGAATGAAGGCATCCTGTTGTTGGATCCGCCTTTTTTCCGAGGGGACCATATCGATGGTTTCGACGATATTCACGACCGGCATGGCGAAGACTTCCCCGTTACAACGGACCAGGAGCACATTGATAATGGCCAGGGTCAGGGGAAAACGCAGGAGGAAGGTTGTACCCATTCCCTTGCGGCTTTGGATCCGGAAAGTCCCTCCCATGGCCTCCACCTTGGTCTTGGCCACGTCCACACCAACGCCGCGCCCGGAGATCTCGTTGGCGTTCTCGATGGTCGAAAATCCCGGGAGCGCGATCAAGCGAATGGCTTCCTCATCGGTGAGTTTTCCAGCTTCCTCGTTGGAGATCAATCCTTTGGAGACCGACTTGGTCCGGACCAGGTCGGGATCGATTCCCTTGCCATCGTCCGTGACGGAGATGATGACATAGGACCTTTCCCTCTTGGCTTGGAGCCGAATGGTCCCAAAAGCCTCTTTGCCGTCCCCGAGCCTTTCTTCAACGGTCTCGATCCCGTGGTCGATGGCGTTCCGCAGCAGGTGCACGAGCGGCTCGCTCATTTCCTCGATGACCGTCCGGTCCAGTTCAACCTCGGTCCCGTCCATTTCCAGATGAACTTGTTTTTTCAATACCTTGGCCAGGTCGCGGACCATGCGGGGAAACCTCTCGAAGATCTGTTTGACCGGCATCAAACGGACCTTCATGATCTCGTCTTGGAGCTCGTCGGTCACTTGATGGAGGTGCGACAAGGGATCGATGAGCTCTTTCACCTTTTGGGAATTCACCACCTGTTCGAAACGGATCTTGGAAATGGCCAATTCCTGGACCAGTTCCATTAATTTATCCAATTTGGAAGTGTGGACCCGAACCGTTGGAAGGATGAATGACTTTTCCTCAGAAACGGCTTCCAAGGGGGTATGGGTCTCGGCCTTCATTTCCGGGCCAGGGGCCGCTTCGCCGGCCGCCCCTTCGCTGTCGAAAGGGCTCACTTCCACCTTGGCGACCTCCCCAACGCTCATCAGGGAACGTTCGATCGTCCCCGCGTCTTTTTCCGTTACGACCAAAAGGGTGAAACCTTTTTGAAAACGCCCTTTTTCCACGTCTTCGGGAGAGGGTTGGGTCTTGACCACTTCCCCCAGCTCGTTGATATTCCGAAGGATCATGAAAGCCCGAACTTCCTTGAAGGCGCAAATCGGGTCCAATTCCACCATCACTTTGAAGACCGAGAAACCGTTGATAACAGCTTGGGAGAGAACTTCCTTTTCGGATTCCCCGATCCTCCAGCTTTCCTCGGCGGAAGGAGCCGGGGTTGGGGCTTCCGACGCGGCTTCCAGGTTTTGGGACGCCTTTTGAAGGGAAAGGAGGGTGGCCTGGAGATCGGTTTCTTCGAGCGAATCTTCCGTCGAAAGGATGCCGAGCCATTTTTCCAGCTGGTCCAGGCATTGGAAAAGGGCGTCCACCAACGCGGTGGAAAGGGGTTGGGTCCCTGACCGGACCGGCTCTAGGACCGTCTCCATTTGATGCGTCAAGCGCGCCATGGGTTCGTATCCCATAGTGGCCGACATTCCCTTCAGGGTGTGGGCGGCGCGGAAGATCTCGTGTATGGATTCGGTCTGGGCCGGGTCCTTCTCAAGCGTGACCAGGGCGTTATTGAGCGTGGAAAGATATTCCCTCGACTCGTTCAAAAAAACTTCTTTATATTCACTGCCGCCGCTCAAGGGGGTCTCCTACCTCTGTTGATCTGACTTCATTTTACAACAATTCGGTCAGGATTCCTTCCGGCGGGGGGCCAATTGGTTGATCTCCTCGGCCATCCGGCTGAGGACCAGTTGCTGGTCCACCACACCGGCCTCCACGGCGGATTTGGGCATCCCATAGACCACACAGCTCTTTTCGTCCTGGGCGAAAGTCTTTCCACCCGCTTTTCGTATCTCTTTCATGCCGGCCGTGCCGTCCCGTCCCATCCCCGTCAGGACGACCCCCGCGCATTGGTTCCCCGCCATCTTAGCTACCGAGGCCATCATCAGGTCGGCGGAGGGTTTGACCCCCAAACGTGGGGGAAGGTCATTGAAGTCTATCCGATAACATCCCGGCCCCCCCTCAAGAACCAAGTGGACCCCTCCGGGGGCGACATAGGCATGTCCCTCAAGGAGCACATTTCCCTTTTCGGCCTCGCTCACGGTCACCTGGCTCACATCGCTCAAACGGCGGGCCAAAGCTTTGGAAAAGCCCGTGGAGATATGTTGCACGACCACGAAGGCCACCCCTGTATTTTTCTTCAAGCGGGTGAAGAGTTCGTTGAGCGCCCGTGGTCCCCCGGTGGAGGAAGCCACCGCGACGACGAAGAGGGCGGGTTTTTCAGGTTGTGGTTTACTGGGTTCGGCTGGTTTGGCGGGCGCCTTTTCCTCGGCGTTTTCACGGACGGCAGCTTGGGGGCCCGAACGTTGGCGGATCCGGCAAAGGGCCGCCACCTTTATTTTTTCGACCAATTCCCCTTGGACGGCGCGGATGTTTCCCATCAACCTGCCCGAGGGTTTGGCCACACAATCAACAGCGCCGATCTCTAGCGCTCGAACGGCGGCTTCCGTTCCTTTGGCGGTGTGGCTGGAAACCATGACGACCGGGGTGGGATGTTCCAGCATGATCCTCTGCAGGGCCGACAACCCGTCCAACTTGGGCATCTCCACGTCCAGGGTGATGACGTCAGGATTCAAGGCCTTATTCTTCTCGACCGCTTCCCAGCCATTTTGGGCGCAATCGACCACTTGAATGGCGCCTTCCGAATCTTCCAACATCTCGGTGAGGACCTTACGCATGAAATAGGAGTCGTCCGCGATAAGGACCCGGATAGGTTGTTTTTTTTCGGCGGACATAGTTCCTGTCTTTTCCGGGGCGCCCGGCCCCAGGATCCGTGATCGGCTTTACTGTCCCGTGACCCTTTTGAGGGCCTCCAAAACCCGCGGTGGCTGGAAAGGCTTGATGATGAAATCCCGGGC